>JBEGRA010000129.1:0-11654 GCA_041180705.1 Pseudomonadota bacterium
GGGGCGCCATCTGGGGCCTGAAGCGCGCCATCGACGAAGGTCTGGTTCCCGGTCCCCGGGTCTACATGGCCGGTGCGGTCATTTCGCAAACCGGCGGTCACGGTGACGACCGGGGCTTCAGCGACGTCCACAAGGACATGGGCGGCCCACTCAGTCCGCAGGAGCGGCGCCATGAGGTATTCCTCGCCGATGGTGTTCCGGCGGTACTCGGCGCGACCCGCGAGCAACTCCGCAAGGGCGCCAATTTCATCAAGGTGATGGCCAGTGGCGGTGCCGCTTCCGAGTACGACCCGCTGGACGTGAGCGAATACACGCTGGATGAATTGCGCGCGGCAGTGGAAGTGGCAGAGGGCTTCGGTACCTATGTCACGGTGCACAGCTACAACTCCAACAGCACGCGTCGCGCGGTGGAGGCGGGCGTGCGCTGCATCGAACATGGCCACCTGACCGACGAACCCACTCTGAAGCTGATGGCAGAACGCGATGTGTTCCTGTCGACGAATCTCGTGGTCTACGAAGTGCCGCCTCCGGGCATCACCGCCCGCCAGCGCCCGAAGTTTGCCGAGGTGCAGTCGGCCATCGCACGCATGATGCCCATGGCCAAGCGGCTGGGCGTGAAGATCGGCTTCGGGACGGATCTGGTGTTCGGGCTGGTGCCCCAGCGCCGCCAGAGCCACGAATTCGTGTTGCGCCAGCAGTGGTTCACCCCGGCCGAAGTTCTGAAGCAGGCGACTTCAGGCAATGCTGAATTGCTCGCAAGAAGTGGACCACGCAACCCGTACCCGGGAAAACTCGGCGTGGTGGAAGAGGGGGCTTATGCCGACCTGCTGCTCATCGACGGGGAGCCGCTCAAGGACTTGAAGGTGCTGGAGCAGCCCGAGAAGTCGCTGGTACTGATCATGAAGGACGGCAAGGTTTACCGGAACCTGTTGTCGCCAGTTCAAAAAAAAGCGCCCGGGGTTGGCCCGGGCGCAAGCAGGTTTCAAGGTCAATCGACTCGTCAAAAAACTTCAGCGGACGCTGGCTACCCTCCCGAGGGTGAGCTGGGGACCGACAAGGCCGGTGCCCGCGCCGCCGACCAGGCGAATGTTGTAAACGTACGAGGTGTTGCGCGCCACCGTGGTGTCGGTGAACGACACGGTGTTACGGCCATCCACCGTCGCGCCAGTGACCGCGGCGTTGCCCAGCTTGGTCTGTGCGTTGGAGCAGACGGCCGTGGCGCCGATGATGGGCAGGACCACCGCGTTGCAGCGGTAGATTTCGTAGCCGCCGACCGAGACGTTGGTGGACGCAGTCCAGGGCATCGCCACCTGCCCGGCGGTACCCACCACCGAAGCCGTCACGGTGCTGAACCCACTCATGCGCGGCAGGCCGCCGTTCAGGGCCAGCACGTGAGGCGAGGTGGCTGCCGCGCCGACGACAGCGCCGTTCAGCGGAGCGAGTTCGTACATGTAGGTCGTGTTGGCCACTGCCGTCGTGTCGGTGTACGAACCCCTGCTGCCCACACCGGCAACGGCGGGAGCTGCGGCCAGCGTGGTCCAGGCACCCACTGTCGTGGCGCCATTGGTGGCACTGACGGTATAGGCGCGGCGCCGAATCTGGTAGCCGCTTTCTCCACCGGCGTTGTCGGTCCAGCTCAGCACTGGCTGGTTCGAGGCGTTCGGCGTGGCGGAAACCGCCGTGGCTGCGCCAAGGCTCACCACATTGACGCTCGAACTCAGGTTCGACGCGGTGGTGCCGGCCCAGTTGGTGGCATCTACACGATAGGTGTAGGTGGCACCGACCAGATTGGCGTCCGTGTAGGTGGTGGCAGAGGCTGCCAGCGGTGCACCCACTGCGACAAACGCGCCGGTACCCGTCTGGCGGTAAACCTGTTGCTGTTCCGCGTTGGCAGAGGCAGTCCAGGTCAGGGTGACGGTCTGGTCAGTTACCGAGGCAGTCAGTGCCGCGGGTACGGCAGGAATGCTCGGGGTAACCAAGGTCAGCGTCGTGGCCGGCGTGCTGGCATCGGTCACACCAGCGCGGGTGCGCAGCGCCACCACCTGATAGCTGACGCTCGCACCGGCGGGTCCCGCCGTGTCGCGGAAGGAGCGGGTCGACGCCGGCAGGTTGCTGGCGCCGGCGAGCGGCGTGGTCGGGGCGTCGCTGCGGTAGATGGCGTACCCGGTCACGTCCGGGTCCTGGCTGCCCAGCCAGGCGATATCGATGGCGCGTTGGGTCGAAGCCATCACTGCCGTGGTGCTGGCGGGTGCCAGCGGCAGCGGCAGCGTGGTCGCCGTCAGCGGTTCGGAGGCGGCGACGCCACTCGGGCTGTAAGCCTCGATGACGATGCTGTAGGTCGTCCCTGGCTCCAGGCCGGTGACCACTGCCGAACTGATGTTGGCGTTGGTGCTGCCCACCAGCGTCTGCGTGCCTCCTGCCGGCGTCGCATAGATGCGGAAGCCGGACTCGCTGTTGGCGTTGTCGACCCACGACAGCGAGAGAGTGCGCGAAGTCGTGCGCACGCCGTCGGCGGCAAGGGCCGTGGGAGCCGCCAGTACCGACACCAGGCGGATCATCACGGGCGCGCTGTCAGTGCCGCCGCTGGCAGAGTCCACCGCCACGGTGGCCGGCGGAGCCGCCAGATTGTTGATGGTGTACGTATCGCTGCCCGGCGCGAAGTCACCGAAATCACGCAGCGTCAGCTTGGGGTTGCCGAGGCGGTCCGCAGAACGGGCCGTGACCACGAGCGTCTGCGTGTTGGCGTCGTATTCCGCCGACTTCAGGTCCACGAAGTCCACCATGGAGAGATTGAGCGCAGTGGCATCGGTCGCCGGGGTGGCGGCCACGTCCGTGGCGCGCAGTTGCACAACCGGCGGCAGCACGGAAGCGTCGACCACCGGCAGGACGAGCGAATCGATTCCATGCCCAGCCGGAACCGCTGCCGACTGGAGAGGCGTCGCACCCTTGTAGCGCATGGCGCTGGCGGGGGTCGTGGGACCGTCGTCAGCCGTCAAGGCTGCAGTGGCCGTCGACTCGGCGAAGGTTTCGATTTGACCGGTACCATCAGCGGCGCGCGAATACGTCATGCGCGTGGGGGCCAACGGCGTCTGCACGCGGCCGTCGTAGAGCTGACCTTGAACAGTGAATTCGTCAGAGCGCAGCGCGAACGTCCCGCCGCCGAAGTCGATTGGCTGCCCCAGCGTGTCGACGCCCGAGAGTTCCACATAGTTCCGACCGCACGGGCTGCCCGTGACCGGCGTGGGCAGACCGTTGGCATCGCCCAGGAAGCCATTCGGGCGCGTGGTGGCGATGAGGAACGGCCCGACGGGACCAGTCACCTCGGCGCTGGGCGACAAGCCCTTGTCCACCGTTGCGAACACGTCGCGAGCACCGGTGGCGCCCACGACCGTGAAGACGTCCGTGCCATAGGGGTGCTTCACGGTGTAAGTGCCATCCACCGGCACACCCTGAGCGTTCAGCGGCGCATTGAGTACGAAGCGCAGGCGCAGGAACGGGAACTGGGAGCCATTGATGGGTTCGCCATTCGGACCGGCTTGAAGGAAGGCAGTTTCTGCGGCCATCCCGATTGTCAGCAAGCGATTGCCGGCAGGGTCGTTGATGATTGTCGAGGCGTCCCAGTAGAAGGCCTCGCCGCCCGAGCCAATCTGCAGCGAGAGCGGGTCCGTGGGGATGATGGGGTCGAAGAAGCACACCACCGGGTCCAGGCAGCGCTGCACCGACACGCCGTTGATGTCCGTGACGTACTCGGGGAAGCCATCTACCGGGTTCAACGGACCCGTGCGGACGGGCGCGGCACCGCTGGACGAAGTCGCGGTACCCACGATGGGGCACTGGTCGGCATTGGCCTGCTGTGCGAAGGCGTTGGCGGCGGCGAGTTGCAGCGTGGCGGCAACCAGCGTGCTCAGGAGTTTGTTATTCATGGGGAGCATTCCTTTGCGTATCACTGGTTGATGACGGTGACGCGACGAGCGCCGACACCACCCTTGGAGGAGACCACCTTCACGGCCGCCGGCAGCGCGCTCGTGGTGAAGGTGAGGCTGGCCGGGAACGCGGCGCTGGGCGTGGCTGCGGTCATGGGCAGGTTCAGCGGCTGGACAGTGAGCACGGGAGCGCCGCCGTCACCGGAGCCGTCGTCGCTCGACGACGCAATGACGGTCAACGTGCAGGAGCGGTTGCTGCCGAAGCCCGTGCAGAGGGCTTCCGCCTTCGTGACGCCGACGAGGTCCGTGAGGTTCGCGGTCTTGGTGTTCGGCACCGAGGGCAAACCCGGGTCCAGGGCGGTGATGGTCACCTGCTGCGGCAGCGAGAACGGCGGCACCGGGATGGTGGCGTAGTAGCGCTGGTCCTGTTTGGTCAGCGTCGCGGAGATGCCGAGTACCTCGGCCGTGGCATTCGACGACTGCGTCGAGCTGGTGCTGCCTTCTGCCATGACGGTGACACGGTCGACGCCCTGGATACGCGAGTAGTAGGCCGAGGTAATGGCGAGGGGAACCTCGGCCATCGGCGCGCGCTTGCCCGAAACGGTGAACAAGCGATTGGTGTAGACGTTGATGGGGTCGCCTTCTGCGTTCGGCACGGTGTTGATGGGCACCGGCGTTACGCCGTCGAGACCGACTGCCGTAATACGCACGAAGTTGCGGCCGCAAGGGCTGCCCGTGACCGTGGACGGCGTCAGGCCGTCGCCGATGTAGAAGTTCGGGTCCATGCCGCCCTTGTTGTCGGCGATCAGGAACGGTGCCACCAAGCCGGGAACCGTGCTGCTGGGTGTGAACGTGATGTCGACGGGGTCGCTGACTTCTGCGCGGTTCTGACCATTGCCTGGCTTCAGCAAGGTGTCCACGCGGTAGGTCTTGATTCCCCACGGTGTTTCCACCGTGTAGATGCCGGTGGCATTCACGTTCAGACGCGTGCGCAGGCGCTGGAACTGCGTCTGGTTGCCTGCAGCGACGGGGCCGAGGAAGGCCGTTTCGACGCCCATGACCATGACGGCGTCGATGGGAGCGGCGCCCGGCGTGACGAAAACGCTGTCCGCGAGGAACATGAATGCTTCCGCGCCGCGACCGAGGGCCTGCGAAAGCGGGTTGCCTACTTCCACCGGGTCATAGAAGCAGGGCGGCGGGTTGCCGTCATTGGTGAGGCTGTCGTTGCAGATCTGCAGCGAGACGCCATTTCCGTCCACGACCCACTGCGGGAACATTCCCTGCGAGTCCAGTGGGCCGGAGGTGAAGGGCTTGGCGGAGTCCACCGTGCAGGCGAGGCCGGCGAGTGGTGTCGCGAGCAGGGCCGCGGCGAGTACGGTAATGCGGAGCCGACGTTGTTCTTTCATGGGGGATTGTCCTTAATCGCAGAGCAAGTTCGGGGGTTTTTGCGTAGGTGTAAATACGTAGTCCCGCTCGTGCAAAAAACGTGCATAAAAATTATTAACTCTATAAATCAATGAGTTAATAAATTTCGCGGTATTTCTCGAGGTCGGTTTGTCAAGAAATCCGACACAGTCGCAGTGCTTCGGGCAGCTCCGCGGCAACTGGCTGACCGGCGCGAATTCCGGGCGAAAAAAAAACCACCGCAGTGGGTGGGTTTTCAGTGGGCCCGGCAGACGGACGCCGCCGGAGGCCTTGCCGGCGGCGGCAGCGGAAGCTTGCTGCCGTAGCCGGGGCCGTTGGTGTCAGCGTGGCGTTACTTCACCGTCCAGCTGAACGAGGCAGTGCCAGTGACGGCGTTTGCGTCCTTGGCGCTCACCTTGACTGAATAGGCCTTGGTGATGGACGCCGTCGAACTGATGGTGCCGCTGATGACGCCGGTGGTGGCGTTGATGGTGAGACCCGGGGGAAGCCCGGTCGCTGACCAGGTGAAGACCGTATCGACGGTGGGGTGCAAGACCTTGCCGGCGGGGTTCGAATGGCGAGGCGCAGAGGGCATCCGCAAGTCAGGCGGTGACAAGGCACGAGTGGGCGAGCGAAGAAAACCGTCGCGGCAGGTTCATGAAAAACCTTTCGCTATTGTTGGAGTTGCCTTGGGTTTTAAGTGGAAAATTCGCGCGCAACTCGCCAGACGGTGCGGCGTTGAAAAATAAATTTTTATGAAAAAAACTGGCGGCAACCGGACAGCTTCCCGGCCGTGGAAGCACCGGGGTTCGCGGACACTCCGCAGCAGGACCGAGTCAAGAAATGGCCGTCAGCCTGCAGGATGGAAGTCCCTGACGCCATCTTGTCCAGAGGAAGAAAGCACTTACATTTTTGTCGGCATTGACGATAACGAGGAGCCTGATTGGATTCCAGCAGGGTTTTGCGAGTAGTTCAGGTTATGTCGGAGACTTCGAAGAGAAATCTTGTAAACACATGAAAATATTTGAAAAATTTTCCCCATGACGGTTTTCTCGAGTTCATTCATGCACGGGAACTGCTGCCATGCCGCGGTCGGGCCAGTTGACGCCCCCCGTTTCTTGACTTAAATTTCATGTAAGCGGTTACAAAAACCTGTCTAGTTCGCGTCAAAGTTGGGGGTAGAGAACATGCGGTCCTCGTTCGTCCGAAATACACCCGTTGCGCGCGCCATTGCTTTGGTGCTCGGCGTGACGTCCGTTTCTTCTGTTCTGGCTGCCGAATCGGCTGCACCGGAGGTGGAAGAGGTCATCGTCACGGGTATTCGCGCCAGCCTTCAGGAGGCGATGGATATCAAGCGCACCTCCATCGGTGTGGTGGACGCCATCACTGCCGAAGACATGGGCAAGTTTCCTGACCAGAACCTGGCTGAAGCGTTGCAACGCATCACGGGTGTTTCCATCGACCGCTCCAATGGCGAAGGTTCGCGCATCACCGTCCGCGGCATGGGGCCCGAGTTCAATCTGGTGATGCTCAACGAACGCACTCTGCCCACCGCGGGTGGTCGCTCGTTTGACTTCAACGACATCGCCGCCGAAGGGGTGAGTGCCGTCGAGGTGTACAAGACCGCCAAGGCTGGTTTGCCGACGGGTGGCATTGGCGCCACGGTCAATATCCGCACCGCGCGTCCGTTGGACCGTCCGGGTCTGCACTCGACGTTCAGCGTCAAGGCCGTTCACGAAACCTCGGCGGCAAACGCCAGCGTTGCCAAGTTGGACGAAGTGACGCCGGAAGTTGCCGGGTTGATCAGCGACACCTTCGCCGACGATCGCTTCGGCGTCTTGCTTTCGGGCTCGTACCAGAAGCGCGACAACCGTGAAGAAAACGCTGCCGTGGACAATTGGGCGCCCAACGCACAGCTGACGGGCATCAATTGCACGCCGCCGAACTGTGGCATCGTCCACAACAACAACCAACGTGCCGACGGTACCTGGTGGCACCCGCAAAACCTTGGCTATGGCTGGGGTGATATCTCGCGGACGCGAATCAACGGCCAGGCCGTGTTGCAGTTCCGTCCGAGCGACCGCTTCACCGCAACGCTTGACTACACCTACTCGCAGGTCGAGTTCGAGAAGGATGCGAACAGCGTCGGCATCTGGTTCCAGAACCCCAACGTCGAGGCCACCATCAACCAGCGGGGCACGGTCATCGATGTGACGCAGTCGGGCGGTGACTACTCGACCAACATCTCGCGGGACCACACCATCAAGGAAAACAGCTCGCTCGGCTTGAACCTGGCCTTCCAGGCAACCGATAACCTGCTCGTCACCTTGGACGCGCACAGTTCTTCGTCTGAACTGCGCGGTGCTGGCATTGGCGGTGAGCCGGGTAGCTCGGCGAACCTCATCATCGGCAACACCTCGTGCGACTGGTGCGGCTTCGTCGACGGTGCTGGCCCGTTCACCGCGAACATCGGCAACAAGCGCGCTACCTACGGAGCGAGCGGCGTGCCGGTGTTTGATGCCACGTTCCGCAGCACGGGTCCGACTGCCGCAGCGCAGGCGGCGCTGCTGCCGCAGGATATCGGTTCGCTGTTTGGTCAGGCCTTCAACACCGACGTCAAGAACGACATCGACCAAGTGCAGCTGGCGGCAAAGTGGAGCAATGGGGACGACGGTGCGGTCCGCCGCATCGACTTCGGCTATGGTCGCACCAAGCAGAGCTTCGATACGCGCAATGCCTACTCGGGTTTGTTGCCGGCCGGCTTTTGGCTGACCTCCGCCCAGTTCTGGCCCGATGGCGAGTGGCAGAAGGGGAATTTCGCCGGGTTGCTGTCCGGGTTTTCCAACGGCGGCACCTTCCCGCTCTCCAGTTACTACACCACCAGCTTCGCCAATGCCGTGGACAAGTTCGAGACGGTTGGCGTCTCCAACTTCCCCTGCTGCTACTGGAAGGATTGGGGCGCCACCTATCAGGACCCGTCTGGTACGCGCGGCCGCTTCTGGTCGGGTCCGTTGGGCAATAACGGCTCCTCGCGAGTGGAAGAGACGGTGGACTCGTTCCACACCCAGGTGCTGATGCAGTCGGAATTCAATGGCATGCCGTTGAATGCGGTGGCCGGCCTGCGGTACGAGAAGACCGCTACGCGCTCGTTCGGTCAGGAAGTGCCAGCTACGGCTATCCAGTGGGTCAATGGCAATGAGTTCAGCTATGTGTTCGCTCCCACGCCGCAAGTGCGTGAAGGGCGGGGCAACAACGAGTTCTGGTTGCCCAGCCTCGACGTCGACCTTGGTTTGATGGACGACGTGAAGGCACGCTTCTCCTATAGCCGCTCCATCGCTCGCCCGCCCATTGGTGCGTTGTCTCCGACGCGCACGTTCATCGGCAATCCGAACGTGCGTAACCGCAAGGTCAGTTCCGGCAACCCGGACCTGCTGCCCTATGTGTCGGACAATTTCGACTTGTCGCTCGAGTGGTACTACGCGCCCGGCAGCTATGTTTCGGTCGGGTTCTTCAAGAAGAAGGTCGACAATTTCCTCGTCACGACCATCAAGCAGCAGACGTTTGCCGGAATTACGGACCCGTATATCGGTGCCGATGCCGCGCTGGCCCGCAGCCAGTTGGCGGCCGAAGGCGTGCAGACCGATGACCAGGCGGTCTTGGCTCGTATCAAGCAGAACCTTGGTATTGCTACCGGTGCGCCCTTCGGCGGTCGTGCCACGGACCCCCTGGCGGTGTTCGACGTGACGACGACGGACAATGCCGAAGTGGGTAACCTGCATGGCATGGAGTTCGCCGTGCAGCACATGTTCGGCGCGTCGGGTTTTGGCGTTCAGGCGAACGCGACGGTGGTCGGGGGTGACGTGAATGCCAACCCCGACATCATCAACCAGAGCTTCGCGCTGCCCGGACTGAGCGATTCCGCCAACGCCACGGTGTTCTTCGAAAACGAGCGCTTCTCGGCACGTCTGGCTTACAACTGGCGCGACAAGTTCCTCAGCGGCTTCGACCAGTACGGTTCGCCGGTGTTCAACGAGAAGTACCAGCAGTTGGACTTCAATGCCACCTGGTACGCCAGCAAGAGCATGGCGGTGTTCTTCGAGGCTATCAACCTCACGGAAGAGGTGCAGCGTGTCTATGTTCGTTACCCGGAGCAGTTCCTCCGCGGCAACGACTACGGCGCGCGCTACAACATCGGCGCCCGTTACACCTTCAAATAATAGGCCCGGGTCTGTAGATTAGGGCCCCTGCGTTGGCAGGGGCCCTTTCGTCAGATGTCAGTCTCTCCTGAAGTTCCGGTCCGCAGGATCGTGGTGGTCGGTGGCGGCAGCGCCGGCTGGCTCGTGGCCGGCGTGCTGGCCGCAGAACTGGGCATCACGGGGCGCAATCTCGTCAGCGTCACTCTGGTCGAATCACCCGATGTCAAGACTATCGGGGTAGGTGAGGGCACCTGGCCGACAATGCGGGGCACCCTGCAGAAAATCGGCATCACCGAATCGGAGTTTTTGGTCGAGTGCTCTGCTTCATTCAAGCAAGGCACCAAATTTTTTGGTTGGGTGACGGGACAACCCGACGACTCCTACCATCACCCATTCACCGCGCCCACCGGATATACGCATACCAATTTGGTCCGGCATTGGCAGGGTCGGAAGGATGGCGCCAGTTTCGGTGCTGCGGTCTGCCCGCAGGCGGTGATTTGTGACCGTGGGTTTGCACCGAAGCAGGCTGGCACCCCGGAGTATGCTGCGGTGGCCAATTATGGTTATCACCTTGATGCCGGAAAATTCGCCTCATTGCTGCAAAGTCACTGCATCTCCCGCTTGGGAGTAAGGCATGTTCTGGACCATGTGACGGCAGTCAATGGTGCCGAGAATGGGGACATCCGGTCGCTGACCACTGCCGAACGAGGTGACCTCGAGGGCGATTTGTTCGTCGATTGCTCCGGTTTGGTGGGGTTGCTGATCGCAAAGCACTTTGGTGTGTCCTGGATCAGCCGGCGCGACGTTCTGTTCAACGATTCCGCGCTCGCATTGCAAGTGGTGGAGGGCGGTTCCGATCTTCCCATCGCTTCGCAGACGCTCTCGACAGCCCGTGAAGCCGGATGGATTTGGGATATCGGCCTCACCACGCGTCGTGGCATCGGCTACACCTATTCCAGTCAGCACACTACTGACGCTGCGGCCGAACGGGTGCTGGACAGCTATGTTCGCGAACACTGTCGTCAGGTTTCCAGTGCGTTCGAGCCCCGCAAGATTGCGTTCAATCCCGGACATCGTCGCGAATTCTGGCACCGCAACTGCGTCGCAGTCGGTATGTCGGCCGGGTTCATCGAGCCCCTGGAAGCCAGCGCTTTGGTGATGGTGGAGCTGTCGGCGCGCTTCATGGTGGAAGAGTTTCCTGCGACGCGCGCCGCGATGGATGTGGTTGCCAAGCGTTTCAACCAGCTTTTCACCTATCGATGGGACCGCATCATCGACTTCCTGAAACTCCACTACGTACTCAGTCTGCGTGATGACCATTCCTATTGGCAGGACCATCGTGAAGCATCCGGAATTCCCGAAAGCTTGCGTGACTTGCTGACTGTCTGGCGGCACAGGCCGCCGTGGCACGCCGATTTCCCGCATCGCGACGAAGTCTTTTCGGCAGCGAGTTATCAGTACGTGCTTTATGGCATGGGGTACAAAACGGTGGACTCTTCCGGCACGTTCCGCGCCGAGGAGGTGGCGCAGGCCGAGCGCTTGTTTGCCGAGACTTCCCGGATTGCAGAAAAGTGGCTTGCCCACTTGCCAGCCAACCGTGAATTGCTCCGGCATGTGGCCCAACATGGCCTGCCTCGGGCGGCGCCCCACCCGGCCGCGTGAATTTCATTACCTATCGCCTGAGGGACCGCCATGTCCAGTCATGTTCTGCTCGACAATGTCACGCATCGCCATTTGCGTATTCTGCCCGGGCACGGTCGAGGTCGTGGTGGCGAGGTGAATGTGGCCAGGGTCTTTCCGGTCGAATTCGCCGCCTTGCAGCGCGAATATCCACTGTTCTTGATGAAAAATATGGAGTCCGGCCATTTCGATACGGTCGCTTTGCTCGGTTTCGAGGAAGGCGAGAACTTGTTCCTCACGGAGCAGGGTTGGGCGGCGGAGACGCTGCCCCTCACCATTCAGCGTCAGCCCTTCCTTATCGGGTTTCGCGAGCAGTCGATCGATGGCTATCCGCAGCGCTCGCCGGTGGTTCATGTGGATTTGGGGCATCCCTCCGTCAGTTTTTCCGAGGGGGAATCCGTATTCCTTCCGCACGGCGGGGAGGGCCCTTTGCTGGAGCGTGTAACGAGCC
>JBEGRA010000130.1:0-2868 GCA_041180705.1 Pseudomonadota bacterium
CAGAGCCGAGCAGGTTCGACCCGAGGTTCTGCGTGACGCCCATGGCGAGCCCGCGGTGTTCCGGCGCTACCTCCCTCGCCACCAGCGACTGACTGATGGGCAGGATGCCGCCCTCGGCGAAACCCATGACCAATCGCGCCAGAAACAGCAAACCGAAGCTGGTGGCCAAGCCCGAGCCCACCGAGCAGATGCAGAACGCCACCGTGCCCGCGAGAATGACGCTCTTGCGCTTGCCGCTGCGGTCCGAGTAGTTGCCAATGAGGAAGCCGGAAGCGGCCCAGGTGAACGACAGCGCCGAAGCCAGCAAGCCGACCTGCGTATTCGTCAGGCCGAGATCGGGCTGAACGAACGGCATGAGGAAGTTCAAGGCATTGCGGTCGAAGAACAGAATGCCGAAGTGCAGACTGAGCAGCGCCACCAGCCCGATTTGGTAACGGACGGGCGTTTTGGTATCGGCAAGGCCGGTGTTGGGCAACATGTCATCCCCCATTCTTGGAATGACCCGATGTTAGCCGCAGCACTCGCGCACCCGCCGGGACAGGAGCGCAAGCCGCTTGGACAGGAGCGCGAGCTGCCAAGAGTCGCGAGCAAGCTCGCTCCCACAAATTGAACGCCCCGAGCACGCGGCCTATTGTGGGAGCGAGCTTGCTCGCGACAGCCACTTGCCCTTGTGGGAGCAAGCTTGCTCGCGACAGCCCCTTGCCCTTGTGGGAGCGAGCTTGCTCGCGACAGCCACTTGCCCTTGTGGGAGCGAGCTTGCTCGCGACTGCCCGCGTCAGCTGCGCATCCGCACACCCTGCACGTCGTACGCAGGAACCGCCACCACACGCGCCGGGAAGAACTGCCCGTTGATCTCCACTTGCAGCCGCGTGCCATCGGCTGCACACGCGGGCGGCACGTAACCCATGGCCATGGAACAACCCAAGTGATGGGCGTAGCCCCCGGACGTAACGTGCCCCACACAAGTCCCGTCTTGCAGGATCGCCTCGTCGCCCACCACGTCGCGGTCGTCCGTCTCCACCACCATCGACACCAGGCGGCGAGCGGGTCCACGTTCGCGCTCCGCGAGTGCCGCTTCCCGCCCGATGAACTCGCGATTCCAATCGATGAAGGCATCGAGGCCTGCTTCCGCCGCCGTGTAGTCCGGGCGGTAGTCCTGCGTCCACACGCCCCAGTGCTTCTCTAGTCGCAGACTCATGAGCGTACGTGCCCCGTAGAGCTTGAGCCCGAGGCCCGCGCCGGCCGCCTCGATCTGCTCGAACAGCGCCAAGTGGAACTGCGGCTCGCAATAGACTTCGAAGCCCAGTTCACCGGAAAACGACAACCGCACCAGCACCACCGGCACGCCGCCCACGAACGTGCGACGCACGTCGCGGAAACGGAACGCCGCGGCAGAGACATCTTCGCGCGTGATGCGCTGAAGCAGTTCACGGGACCGCGGGCCGGACAAGGCAAAGCCATGCCACTGGTCGGAGACGTTGCGATACTCGACACGGTCCGCCAAACCTTCAGCGGCCAGTTGCCGCTCGAACCAGCGTCGATGCATTTCTTGCGCCGCGCCGGAACCCAGCAGCAGGTAGTCATCGTCACCGAGGCAACTGACAGTGAGGTCGCCGTAAAGCTTGCCCTGCGGCGTGAGCATCGGGCTCAGCGCAACGCGGCCCGGCGCCGGTAAATGGCCCGCGAGCACACGTTCCAGAAAAGTGCGAGCCCCAGGCCCGCGGACAGTGTGCTTGCCGAAATTGGCGATTTCGATGACCCCCACCGCTTCACGCACCGCCTTAACTTCCGCCGCCACATAGTCGTGGCTGCGGTTGCGACTGAAGGTCGGCGCTTCGTGCGCGTCCTCTGCACCGTGCGCGAACCACAAGGCGTGTTCCAAACCGAACGACGTGCCCATGACGGCACCCCGCGCCACGAGACGGTCGTAGAGCGAAGTCGTCTTCTGACGCCGCCCCTTCGGCAGCGTCTCGTTGGGGAAAGTCATCACGAAACGGCGTTCGTAGTTCTCGGAAGACTTCACCGTGCCCCAGTCCGGCGTGGCGAAGTTGCCGAAGCGCGCAATGTCCATCGCCCACACATCGATGGAAGGCGCGCCGTCGATCATCCATTCGGCAAGGCACAAGCCAACGCCGCCCGCCTGACAGAACCCGGCCATGACGCCCACGGCGGCCCAGTAGTTCGTCATGCCCGGCACGGGGCCGATCATGGGGTTGCCGTCAGGCCCGAAGGTGAACGGCCCATTCACCACCGTCTTGATGCCAGCCTCGCCAAGCGCGGGAATACGCCCGAAAGCCAACTCGAGACGGTCCGCGATGCGGTCCAGGTCGGGCTGCAAGAGTTCATGCCCGAAGTCCATGGGCGTACCGCCCACCTTCCACGGCGTGGACCGCGGTTCGTACGTGCCCAGCAACATGCCGTGGCGTTCCTGGCGGAAGTAGATATTGGCTTCGTAATCGATGCCCGCCGGCAAGCGCTCTCCACTCTTCATCCGCTCCGCGATGGCCGGGATATCTTCGGTGATGAGGTAATGGTGTTCCATGGGCTGCACTGGCAAGTGCACGCCCGCCATGCGCCCCGCCTCGCGCGCCCACAAGCCGGCGGCATTCACCACCATTTCGGCGTTGATGACGCCGCGGGGCGTGGTGACGTCCCAACTGCCGTCGGCACGCTGTCGCGTCGCCGTGACGGGCGTGTGCGTGAAGTACTGCGCACCATGCACCCGCGCGGACTTGGCGTATGCGTAGACGACGCCCGAAGGGTCAACGTCACCATCGATGGGGTCCCAAAGGGCCGCAATGTAGTGCTTCGGGTCGATGAGCGGGTGGCGCCGCGCCACTTCCTCGACGCTGATGAACTCTTGGTCCA
>JBEGRA010000131.1:0-3290 GCA_041180705.1 Pseudomonadota bacterium
ACGAACCGAGGGCCGGCCGCGTTCCACTGCTCGCGCCAAGTGCGTCCCTGCTCACGCGTGGCAGTGGACACCGACAGTTCGAACTTGAGATTTCCCGCCACGCGGCATTGCGTCGGCAAGGCCCCCAGTTCCAGGTAGCGCTGGGCATCTGCGGCGGTTTGCGCCAGCACGGTTACACCGCCACTGCCCAAAGCCGGTGCGAACAAGCTGCGGAGCCGACGATACGTGCCGATGGTGCGCACCGACAACCGCGCACTGGCGATCAGCAAAGGAATACCGCGCCTCTGGCATTCCGCATAGAGGTTGGGCCAGATCTCGGTTTCAAGCACCACGGCCTGCGCCGGACGCACACGATCCAGGAAACGTGCCACGGCCCCGGGATAGTCGAGCGGCAGGAAGCGGTGTACCACGGCGCCGCCGAACAACGCCGCTACCCGCGCGGCGCCCGTAGACGTGGTGGTCGTCATGACGATGCGCCGTACCGGCACCTGCTGCAGCAGGGCGCGCACCAGAGGCACGGCTGCCTGCACCTCACCGACGGACACGGCATGCAGCCACACGGTACCGCCGGCCACCGGCGACAGCACTGACCCCAAGCCCCAGCGCTCCAATGCGCGGCCGCGGTAGAGGGGTTCGCGCCAGCGAAGCCATGCCTGGTGCAACACCACGGCGGGGGCCAGCATACGCAGGAGCAAGGTGTAGAGCGTGCGGTTCACCCCGCCAGTATCGCGCAGTCGCGGCGGGAATGGCGTTGGCAGACGCGAGGCAGCACGTCGGACAAAACGCGAGCGCGCTCCTCGACTATGCTTGCAACCCTGATGTCTCCCTCAACGAAACCCAACCCACCCCCTGCCGCAACGCCGGCAGACGACCGCGCCTGCGGCGTGCCCGTGCCGCCGTTGAGCGACTTCCTGGCGCCGGTCCACTGGCCCGTGTGGTGCGCCATCGGGCTGCTGGCCGTGTTCGCCTGGCTGCCCTGGCGTTGGCATCGCATGCTGGGCCGTGCCATCGGCACGTTGGCTTGGGCACTCGCCGGTCGGGATCGGCGGACGACCGAAACCAATCTCGCCTTGTGTCTCCCGGAACTCACCGCAAAAGAACGCCGGCAACTTGCACGCGCGCACTTCGCCTCGCTGGCGCAAAGCCTCTTCGAAACCGCAGCATTGTGGTTTCGGCCCGGCGGACGCCTCGCGCAAAGCCCGGTGCTGGCTGGGCGCGAACATCTGGAAGCGGCCCTCGCGCGCGGCAAGGGCGTGCTGCTGGTTACTGCCCACTTCACCACGAATGAAATGGCGGCGGCCGCGCTTGGCCGCGCCGGCCTCGATGCGGACCTGATGTACAAGCGCTCGTCGCGGCCGCTCATTCAGGCGTTCGCGTTGCGGCGCCGGCTGCAACAAGCTTCACCCGCCACGCGTCTGGTGCCCAGCGAGGGGCTGGTGGAAGTACTGCGTTCCCTGAAGCGCAACCGCATCGTGCTCTACGCGCCGGACCAGGTGTACGCCGGGCCGGGACATCTGCGCGTGCCGTTCTTCGGCGTCCCGGCGCTGTGCAACCCCGGCATCACCACGCTGGCCCGCGCCACGGGATGCGCGGTGCTGTTGTACTTTCCGCAGCGTCTGCCAGCCACACAGGGGTTCGTCGGCACGGTATTGCCGCCACAGCCGTACTTCCCTTCCACGGATGCGGCAGCAGACGTGCTGCGTTACCACCACGCCATCGAAGAGCAGGTGCGACGCGCACCGGAACAGTATCTGTGGAGCTACAAGCGGTTTCGGCCCTTGCCGGGCGAACCGGACCCCTATCGCGGCAACCGCGCCCGCGGGGTGGCAGCCCCCTGAACGGCCGCGCTTACGGCGGCGCCTGGTAGCCTGCTTCCAGTTCGCGCCACGCCGCAGCGGCATCGGCCGTGCGCCAACCGGCCTCGAGCGCCAACTTCTGCAAGCTGCGCTGCAGACGCAGCAGGTTGCCGCGCGCAGCCGACCGCCCGAGGGGCTGGACCTGCAGTCGGCCGCGATCCCAGTCGATGACATGCACTACCGGCTGTGGTGCCTGCGCGGCGTCCGTTGCGGGCAGTGCCACGAGGATGTTGTGAGCGTTCAAGTCCGCGTGCCAGGCACCCGCGACGTGCAACCGCCGCACGCTCTGCCCCACGGCCGTCCAGACCTCCACCGGCCACTCCGCCAGTGCTGCCGAGAGCGTTCGCACGCCGGCAATGCGCACCGTGAGCAGATCCGCACGGTAATGGAAACCGGCGCGAACATAGCGCGCCGCCACGGGCGCGGGCACCGGCAGACCCGCTTCATGCAGCGCTGCCGTCATGCGCAGTTCGCGAAAGGGCCGCGTGCCTTCTTCGCCGTGCCACCAGTAGCGGTCCGGGTTCCAGCGGGCCACGAAGCCGCCACGCAAGTAGTGCCGCAACACCCACTCCGCCGAACCGCCCGCCGGGCGCACGAACCAGGCACCACCACGACCGCGATCTGCGGGCGTCAAGGCGCCGGCCGCACGCCACTGCGCGGTGTCAAAAAGCGAAGGATCGGGTTGGTGCACTTGCCGGGGGTCGTATAGCATCGCCCCTTCCGCACCCTGCCACCGCAACAGGCCCATGCCACTCCTGCATTCCCCGCCGCGCGAGGTCTGTCTGCTTCGCGTTTCCGCCATCGGCGACACCTGTCATGTGGTGCCGCTGCTGCGTACCTTGCAGCACGCGTGGCCCGAAACCCGTTTCACCTGGGTCATTGGCAAGCTCGAGGCGAAACTGATGCGCCTGCTGCCCGAGGTGGACTTTATCACCTTCGACAAGCGCGCCGGCTTGAAGGGGCTGCTGGCCACTCGGCGCGAACTCGCTGCGCGCCAGTTCGACCTGCTGCTGCACCTGCAAGTGGCCTTCCGTGCCAGCCTGCTGGCGCAAGCGGTACGTGCGCCGGTGAAGCTGGGCTTCGACCGCGCCCGTGCCCGTGAAGGCCAGTGGTGGTTCACCACGCACCGCACCGCACCGCAGGGCCGCGTGCACGTGCTCGACAGCTTGATGGCCTTCGCCACGACGCTGGGCTTGCCTGCGGGCGCGCTCGCGGCCATGCCCCTTGCGGGACAACCGCTGGAAGGCCTCGAGTGGAACCTGCCGCTGCCCGCCGACGCCGTCGCCTATGCGGACTCTCTGGTCGCGCCGGGTCAACGAACGCTGGTCATCAGCCCCTGCTCCAGCCATCCACTGCGCAACTGGCGCCCCGAACGCTATGCCGCGGTGGCCGAGCACGCCGTCCGTGTACATGGCATGCAGGTCATCGTGTGCG
>JBEGRA010000132.1:0-2647 GCA_041180705.1 Pseudomonadota bacterium
CGCAGGAGACCACGGAATGACCGCCTACGAACAGGCCCTTTTCGGCCGCTGCTCCGAATGCCGATGCTCCAGCGAAGACCTCGCCCAGGCCGGCAACCGCTGCCCCCGCATGGTCGCTACGACCGAGCCCGGCGAGCTCGCCGAGACGCGCGAGAAGCGCAAGCCGGGCGGAGCAGGGCTGATGCTGTCCGTCGTCCTCGTGCTCGCGTGCTGGGCCATCGGTGCCGGCGTCGCGACGTGGATCGCGCCGGTGGCGAAGGTGGCGGCGCGATGATCGAGTTTGTCGTACCCGGACAGCCTGTCGGCAAGGGCCGTCCGCGCGTCGGCAAGCGCGGCGCTCGGGCCATCCTGTACACGCCGACGAAGACGGCGAACTACGAGGGCTTGATCGCGCACACGGCGCAGGCTGCGATGGCCGGGCGCCCGCTGATCGAGACGCCGGTCGAGGTGCGCCTGTTCATCGACTGCCAGATCCCGGCCTCGTGGTCGCAGAAGAAGCAGCGCCAGGCGCTCGCGGCCGAGATCCTGCCGACGACCAAGCCAGACGCAGACAACGTGCTGAAGGCGCTCAACGACGGCCTGAACGGCGTGGTTTGGCGCGACGACGTGCAGGACACGATCATGCGCAAGCGGTACAGCGCGACGCCGGGGCTGCGGGTGCAGATCCGGCCAGCGGTGACGGCTGCGGTCGAGTTGGAGGCGGCGTGACGCCTAACGCTGGGTTAAGCGGCGCCCCGCGCTGACATGGGCATACGCGCGGACGCCCTTGGGCGTCCGCTTGAACCGACAGTTCGGCCTCACGGCCGCGGAGAAGCAAACGATGGAACAGCAAGCACTCAGCCTGCCCGGGCCGCGGATCAGCCGCATCACGCTTGGGCGCCTGCACAACCTGGGCAACTACGAGCACGTCCGCTACGAGGTGACGGTGGAGCTGCCGCCCGGCACCTCGCCGGCCAGCGTGGCGCGCGAGCTGGAGGACACGCTCAACGCCCTGGAGCCGAAGCAGCCGGTCAGCGACTGGGACCTGCGGCAGGCCGTGAAGACGCTGGCCCTGCCGGAGCCGGTGCTGGAGCTGAAGGACGATGACGACCCGTTCGAGAGCCCGCAGGACGTGCTGCGGCGGAAGAAGGCCGACCGTGAGCGTGCGCGCCTGCACATCGAACGCCACGAAGCGTGGCTGAAGTCGCGCGACGCTGCGCTGCGGCGCTTCGATGCGCTGGGCGGCTCCGCGCAATGGACGGACGCGAAGGACCGCTGGGACGATCAGTGAGGCCGAACGATCGAAGTCAGGCGGCGCCGTAGGCGCTCGCCTGGACTGAGGGGTTAGCCGGCCCCATGAAAACCGGCACAACCTTGGAGAGCATATGAAGCGTGTGTACCTGAGCGGCCCGATGACCGGCATTGCGGAAAACAACTTTCCCGCGTTCCACGAGTGGGCCGCCCGGCTGCGCGCCGACGGTTTCGATGTGGTGAGCCCGGCCGAGCTGCCCGAGGGCGACACCTGGGAAGCGTGCTTGCGCAAGGACATGCGCGAACTGCCGACCTGTGATGCCATTGCGCTGATGCCCGGCTGGGAGCGCAGCAAGGGAGCGCACCTTGAACTGCACGTTGCGCACCGGCTGGGAATGGAGGTGATGCACCTGCCGCTGCAGTTCGACATGGTGGCCCATCTGCGGCGCCAGATGGAATTCAGCGCACGCACCTACGGGCCGGGCGACCGCACGGAAGGCGTGTGCGACCACATCCGCAAGGAGTTGAACGAGGTACAGGCCGACGCCGCAGCCGGCGTGCCCACGCTGCCCGAGTGGGTGGACGTGATCATTCTCGCGTTCGATGGCGCATGGCGCAGCGGCGCGACGCCTGAGCAGATCGTGGCCGCCATCGTTGCGAAGCAGACCAAGAACGAGGGGCGAAAGTGGCCCGATTGGCGCACCGCAGAACTCGGGAAAGCCATTGAGCACGACCGCACTGCGGACGTTGTGTGAGGCTGCCGGCTAACGTTGGAGGTGAGGCGTGACTACCGGCAGCACTGACGATGGATCTGGCACGGCCGGCGATGCCGGTAGGCATCGCCTCGACCGACCAGTTGGGCGGCCGGTGGATAGGCGCCCCCTGCCTGCGGACGTGGCTCGATGCAGCGGCTACGAGATGGACGACGGCACGGTGGCCGCGGGCTGCGTGCATTGCCTTCGGCGCACAGACCGCAGTTTCTTCCCGCAGGGAGCATGGATGGCGCCGTGCATCGAAGTGCCACGCATTGCTTGCCCGGAGAGGATTGCGCCATGAACACCGTGACGCTGCACTACCGCGACCCCGCCAAGGTTTCGGTAGCCTGCTCGGTGTGTGGTGCCAGCCTCCTTCGCGGCGAGCTGGACCGCTGGTGGCTGCGCAACACCTGGACGGACAAGCGCCACCACTACGGCGAAGGAGAGGGCTGCTGGCCGGGAGACTGGATGGTGCCGTGCGGCCGGTTGCCGCAGGAAGACAAGACGCCCAACGATCGAGGTGTGGCGCAGCCAATGGCGCCGCATAAGTAGCCGGAGCGAACAACCGCGACACGCCATTGGCTGTCGCTACGACCGAGGGGTTATGCGCGTGGTTGAGGTGAAGGAGTGGAATGAATGAGCTGGCTCTTTTCGCGGGCGCT
>JBEGRA010000133.1:0-5720 GCA_041180705.1 Pseudomonadota bacterium
TGATTTGGTGTTCGGTAGACAGCATGGCGGGCTTCGCAATCGATTGCAATGCGGGAATAATAGCGGAAATCGAATCCCTTGGGATAGCCGCCGCAGCGTTTTCCCAGAGCACCCCGCGACACCCGCCACTGGCATTGGCCAGTGGCATCCGACGGCCAATATTCCTCAAGCGCGGTTGAGCCGCATCCGCAGGCCATCCGTGTAACCTTGGCCACCGCCAGCTTCCCGTCCCGGCGAGCCGCAAAGGATTCCCTGCATGTTCGGCATTACCCCGTCCGCCCGTCTGCGTCCGTCGCCCTTCTTCGAGGCGACCCTGCAGGAGGGCGTCTGCGCCTTCACCACCTACAACCACATGCTCATGCCGACGAGCTACGGCAAGCCGTTGGAGGAATACTGGCGGCTGCTGAATGGGGTCAGCCAGTGGGACGTGGCCGTGGAACGCCAGGTGCAGTTGCGTGGCCCGGATGCAGGGCGCCTGGCACAGATATTGGCCCCTCGCGATCTCAGCCGCTGCCAGGAGGGGCAGGGCAAGTACGTGCCGCTGTGCAACCACGACGGCGTCCTCATCAACGACCCCATCCTCCTGAAGCTCGCAGACGACCTCTATTGGCTGTCGATAGCCGACAGCAATATCTGGTTCTGGGCACGCGCCATTGCCGCCGAGCGAAAGCTGAACGTGGAAGTGTCCGAACCGGATGTCTCGCCGATGGCCTTGCAGGGCCCCAAGGCGGTCGACGTCGTCGCGCACGTGTGCGGTGACTGGGTGCGCGAACTCAAGTACTTCTGGTTTCGCGAAACGACTATCGCGGGTATTCCGGTGGTCGTGGCTCGGTCGGGTTGGTCGAAGCAGGGCGGCTACGAAATCTACCTGCGTGACGGCAGCAAGGGCACGGCGCTCTGGAACTTGTTCCGCGAGGCGGGCAAGCCTTGGGATATCGGCCCGGGTAATCCCAACTGGTGCGAACGTGTGGAAAGCGGCCTCATCTCCTATGGCGGCGACACGGACACCGAGACGAACCCTTACGAAGTCCGCATGGGCAAGTACGTGGACTTGCACGCGCCCGACGATACCGTGGGCATAGCCGCGCTGCGCCGCATCCATGCCGAAGGCCCGAAGCGCCATTCGCTTGGCATTGTTCTCGATGCCGGCGACCCCGTGCAGCCGGGGTTCGCGTGGAACCCCATCTACCGCGATGGACGAAAGGTCGGCGATCTCACCAACTGCATCTTCTCCATACGTCTGCAGAAGAACATTGGCTTCGCGCTCATCGACCGTGGCTGTGTCGTGGGCGACCGGGTAGAGTCACTGGTGGCGGGCACGATGCAGCCCGGCGTGCTGACGGAACTGCCGTTCCTCTGATGACCTCTGGTTTGAATTCCACCAGTCTCGGGAGCGCACAGTGCCCCTGTGGCCGCACGGATGCCTGGCGGCGTCCGGTGGCGTATGGCGATTGCTGCGGCCGTTACGTCGAAAACTTCAGTGCTTGTCCGGCGCCGGACGCCGAGCACCTCATGCGCTCGCGTTACGCGGCCTTCGTGTTGGGGCGGGTGGACTACCTGCTCGCCACCTGGCACCCGGACTTCCGTCCTGCGGAGCTGACGCTGGAGCCGGCTACCAAGTGGCTGGGTCTCGAGGTGAAGTCCCACGAGGTACTCGGCCCGGACGCGGCGCGGGTGTCCTTCGTGGCCCGTTCGGCGTTGAACGGGCGCGCCACCCGCCTGCGGGAAAACAGTCGTTTCGTCCGCGAGGGTGGGCGCTGGTTCTACACCGACGGCGAACTCGGGTAGGGGACCGCAGCGCCGCTGGACGCGCGTTGCCATTGCGGCTTTCGATAACCATCGTTACGATTCGCTGTCCCCGAACTGCCGCCCGTGCGGCCTTCGGGAGTCGCGGTAGTCTGCAGGGGTTTCCCATGGTGTCTTCTCGTTTCGCGCTCGGTTTGCTCTTCGCCACTCTGGCTGGTTGCGCGGGGCCCAAAGCACCCGACGTCGAATGGACGACTCAGGGCGGCAATGCCGGCAAGACTCACCATTCGGCGCTCGCGGACATCAATACCAGCAACGTCCAGCGTCTGGGGTTGGCTTGGCGCGCGGATCTCGGCACGCACCGGGGCATGGAGGCGACCCCCGTCATGGTGGACGGCACCCTGTATCTCTCGGGGATGGCCGGCCGTGTCTATGCATTCGACGCCGCCACGGGCCAGCAGCGGTGGGGCTTCACGCCCGAGATCGACGGGCGCGCCTGGCGTGCCGCCTGCTGCGATGCGGTCAATCGGGGCGTTGCCATCGATGGTGACCGGCTGTTCGTGGCCGCACTGGACGGCAAGCTCTACTCGCTGGACCGCAAGACCGGGCAAGTGCAGTGGTCGGCGGACACCATCATCGACCACGACCGCGGCTACAGCAGCACCGGGGCCCCCGAGGTTGCCGGCGGAGTGGTGTTGATCGGCAACGGTGGTGCGGAACTGGACGTTCGCGGCTACGTTTCCGCTTACGACGTGCAGACCGGCAAGTTGGCGTGGCGTTTCTACACGGTCCCTCGGGACCCGGCGCTGGGTCCGCAGGACCACCCGGACCTCGAGAAGGCGGCCGCGACGTGGGACCCGAAGAGCCGCTGGGATGTCGGCGGTGGTGGCAGCGTCTGGGACGCCATCCACTACGATTCGTTGACGGGCAATGTCCTGATCGGCGTCGGCAACGGCGGACCGTGGCACGTCGCGCGGCGTTCGCCGGCGGGCGGCGACAACTTGTACTTGTCTTCGCTGGTGGCTCTGGATGCGAAGACCGGTCGCGTGAAGTGGCACTATCAGGAAACCCCCGGCGATTCCTGGGACTACACCGCCACGCAGCCCATGGTCCTGACGGAAATGGAATGGGAAGGGCAGCAGCGCCCGGTGGTGCTGCATGCGCCGAAGAACGGCTTCCTCTACGTGCTGGATCGTCGCGACGGAAAACTGCTGGCCGCGCATTCCATCACCTACCAGAACTGGGCCAATGGCGTCGACCTGAAGACCGGGCGACCGAATCTCACTCCCGAACACAGCGATTACAGCCAGGGCCCGCGAATCGTGTTCCCTTCTTCGGCGGGCGCGCGCAATTGGCACCCCGCGAGCTACGACGAGAAATCGGGCACGTATTACGCCCCGGTCGATGACCTGGGGATGATGTACATGATGACGCCCGGGGCGAAGCCGCACCGCAAGCGCTCCGTGAACATCGATGCCGTTCCCATGTTCACTTCCGACCTCGTGGGCATGCTGCCTGGCTTGCCGCCCCCTGTCCGTGATGCCATCGAAGCGCTACCGGAAATGAAGCGAGTGCGCGAGAAGCCGTTCGACAGCCAATTGAAGGCCATCGATGTGCGCACCGGCAAGACGAAGTGGGCGGTGCATCTGGATGGCTGGCAGGACCGTGCGGGCGTGCTCAGTACCGATGGTGGGCTGGTGTTCCAGGGCAATTTGGCGGGCCAATTGCGCGCGTTCGACGCAGCCACCGGCAAGTTGCTGCACCAGTTGGATCTGGGCCGCTCCATTCTGGCGGCGCCCATGACGTATCGACTCGGTGGGGTGCAGTACGTGGCAGTGGCCACTGGCTGGGGTGGCGGTGGCTGGGGCTTCACGCCGTCCTATTCGGCGGCCGCGAAGAACGGTAATGCCAATGAACTCGTGGTGTTCAAGCTGGACGGAACGAAGCCTGTGCTGCCGTCGCCGGCGCCACTGCCTGCCGTCGCGGCGGTGCCACCTGCGCAGGCTCCGGGCATCGACGCGGCCCGTATCGCCAACGGGCGTGGGCTGTACTTCGCCAACTGCGCGTTCTGCCACAGCAACCAGCACCGGTCGATTTCCCCCGACCTGCGCCGTCTCTCGGCGGAAAAGCACGCCGTGTTTGCGGACATCGTCTTGAAGGGCCTGCTGCAACCCAACGGCATGCCGGCTTTCAGCGATTTGCTGACGCCGCGCGATGCCGAGGACATCCACGCCTACCTCATCGATCTGCAGGCGAAGACGCGGGCGACGGAACTCGAATTGCAGCGGCAGGGCAAGCCGATCGACACGCCGGTGCCCACCATCATCTCTTCGCTCTGAACCGGGGCTGCCGCAGGATTACTGCGGCAGCTTCTTGGTGTTCGGGTCGAACTTCAACGCCGCGGCGCTCTTCAGGGCCGGGTCCCAGTGTTCGATGATCTTGCCGTCCTTGAGACGGTACAGGTCGAACCAGGTGGTGGTGTAGGGCTTGCCGTCTGCGTCGGTTTCCGGTCGCACGAAATTCACCATCACGAAGTCTCGTTCGGCCACCATGGAAACCAGCGGCAGCGTGATGGGGGGTTGAATCTCGCGGACGGGGCGCGAGCCCGCCACGAACTTGGCCAGCGCTTCCGTGCCGAATGGCACGTTCGGGTTGTGCTGGAAATACACCTCGCCGAAATACAGCGGAATGCGGTCCACGCGGCCGGCCTGCAGCACTTCGCGGTACATGTCGTAGACCACGCGCTTGTTGGCGGCCAGCACCGGGTCCGGGCTGGCGAGCAAGGCTTGCTGCGCTTCTGCAGTGGCTGCCACGGTGGTGGGGGCGAGTTCCGCCGCTCTCGCGGGCAACGCGAGTGTCATCGCCAGCAGGGTTAGCGCGGGTGCGTACCGCCGGACAGTTTTGCTTGAAGGGTTCATTCGGGTTTCCATTCTTTTCCGGTGACCGGGTTGGTGTAGTGGTAAGGGGGCACGAAGACGTCCGGGAAGGCGCCGTAGTTCACCGTCGCCACGCTGTCGGGGTCCACGCCAGGCAGGGGTGGCGCCAGGGGGACACCGCCCTGGTTCCAGCCACGGTCGTATTCGACGTAGTACGTCGTGAAAAAATGCAGGCGCGCGATCTTCCACACGCCGTCCTCGCGGACGTAACGGTTCTCGTAGGTGCCTTCGCCCCAACGGGCCTCGCGGCCCACCCATCCAATCTGGATGAAGGCGCGCCAGCGCGCGGCGGCAGTCCGTCCGTCGTCTGCCACGGTAATGAGCGGTTGCAACTGCATGTGGTTGAACACGGTGCCTTGCTGCAGTCGCGGCAGGGCGTGCAGGTATTCGCGAATGCGTTGCTGTCCGCGAAACAGGCCCCGCCCGGCGATTTCCAGCGTGCCATCCGTCGCAAACAGGTCGGCGGCTTCGTCGTAGAGTGTCTTGTCCACGTAGTAGCCATAGGCGGACTGCAGCCGGATGATGGCCAGCACGTCGTCGTGCTGCTGCACTTTGGCGCGCAAGGCGGCGAGTTCGGCGCGCAGTGCGGCAATCTCCTCGTTCATGGAAGTCTCCGGTTTACGGTCGGGCCAACAGTCGCCGACGCTGTCCCGATTGTGCCAAAACAATCGAAACATTTGTTAGCATTTGGTTCGCCCTCGATGTGGGTAAGGCTATGGGGAAACGCTCATGAAGAAGTTCGGCCGGATGGGCAAGACGTCGCGTCGTGCGCAAGGTCTCTGGCCGCTGGCGTTCCTTGTTTTCGTGCCTTTCCCGGCCCATGCCGCCGAAAGCACGGGGGGCGTAGGGCCTGCGGCAGCCGTATTTGCAACGCCTGCCGAGGCTGCAACGCCCGAGTATCAGGCCCGCACTGCGCTGAATCGGGCAGCCTTTCTCGATTTCGTTCGGCTCTACTACGGCGAGCGGCGGGTCCGCGAAGCGTTCGACCGGTACGTGTCGGTGGACTACCAGCAACACAACCCGAATATCGCCGACGGC
>JBEGRA010000134.1:0-5756 GCA_041180705.1 Pseudomonadota bacterium
GCCTGGCGCTCGAATTCCACGCGCATGGGCAGGCCGGTGTTGGCGTCGTAGCGCTGGTCCAGCAGGTCGCAGATACGACGCGCCACCCATTCGCCGATACGCAACGCACGCACGCCGAAGGCCGGCGCGCCAGGCGGCGCGAAGAAGGCCACGAAGCCGACCACGCGTTGGCCCCGGCGCCGGATGGGCACGCTCAGCACGCGGTGCGAACCGCCCGGGTCATCCTTGCGGGTGGAGCCCACCAGCGGTTGCTGGTTCATGCGAGCGTAATTGAGCAGATGACGATGCAGCGCACTGACCAGCCGCGGCGCCTCGGGGGCGCCGGGGGTATCGCCGCCTTCCGGAGCGCGCTGCGTGCGCAGTACCGCCAGCCCCTTGTCGGGAACCACCAACGCACCGATGGTGGCTTCCAACGGCTTCAACGAGACTTCCAGCAGGCCAGCCGGGTCGTCTACCTGCCCCTCGAGGGCAGACAGGTCCACGAGTGTGTCCGCTTCACCACCCGCACCGCGCGCGGCAAGCCCCACGCGCTGGATGACATCGCGCAGCAGCAATTCGCGCTGCAGCACTTCCAGCGCCGGGCGCACCAGACTCAGCACCAGCGAGAACGGGCGCGCCTCGCGCGTGCCGGGAACGAAGAAACTGACCGCAGCCAACGGGCGCCCATCCTCGCCGCGCAGGCAGAAGGTATAGACCATGGCCTCGTTGGCCGGCTCTGCGGCACCATCGAAGCTGAAGGCGTGCCCCATCGGACCACTCAGAACGGCCTGAGCCGCCGAGCGCATTTCCTGCGGCTCCATGCCTTCGCCCTGATAGAGGGGGCGCAAGTCAGGGGAATAGATGCAGACGTGTCGCGCGCGCGGCAACAGCATCTTCATCAGCTGCGCATGCACGTCGAACGGGGCGCTGGCCATCGCCAGCAAGGCCTCCGCCGTCGGTGCCGCCGTCGCCGTCACCGGCGCGGGAAGAGAGTTGTCATCCATGGATCGTTGCCCGTCGTGTTCTACCCGAGGCCGGAAACAGCCCGGCAAGGGTGCAGGCAAGCACCTTAGGGAAAACGCGCAGTGGTATCCGTGACCGGCTCGACAGCCCGGTCAGACGCCCCGGCAGCAGTGTGACGCAGTTGGCAACCCGGAAGGGTGCGTGCCCGGAAACCGCCGCTAGCGGAGGAAGAGCGCCGGATTCACCGGGCGACTGGCGCGACCGCTGCCTTGTCGAATCTCGAAGTAGAGAGCCGCACGTCCCTCGCCGCCGGTGTCGCCCACCTGAGCGATGGCCTCGCCAGCCTCCACCCGCGAGCCGGCGGTCTTCAGCAGGGCGGCGTTATGGGCGTAGAGCGTGATCCACCCGCCGCCGTGGTCGAGAATGAGCAGATTGCCAAGACCCTGGAGCCAATCTGCATACAACACTCGCCCGGCATAAGGCGCACGCACGGGCGTCCCCTCCGGCGCGGCAATCAGATGGCCGGCCCACTTGAGGCCAGCCGCTCGCGCCTGCCCGAATCGCGCGACGAGCGTGCCGGACACGGGCCAGGGCAACTGGCCGCGCAACGCAGCAAAAGCTCGCCCCCCTGGAGGGGCTTGGAACGGTTTGTCGACGACCGCCTGCTGCAGGCGTTCCACGAGGCGGCTGACCCGGGTCTCCTGACGACGCAGGCGCTTCAGCTCGGCGTCACGGCTGGCCACTTGCGCACGTGCCTGCTCCACCAGTTTGTCGCGCGAGCGACGCGCCTCCTCCAACGAGCCGACCTCTTCCGCTCTTTCGGCCACCAGCGAGCGCAGTTCCGTCTGCTGCGCAGCCAGCGCCACATCAAGCGCATCGATGCGCTCCAGCGCCCCGCGAATCTCGCCGATGCGCGCCGCCCGAGCCCGCCCGAAATAACCGTACCAAGCCAGCAGACGCGGCAAGGCACCCGGGTCGTCCGTCTGCAGCAGCAGGCGCGCGGATTCGGCGCGACCCGTGGAGTAGGCCGCGCGCAGTTGCCCGGCGAGGGCTGCCCGCTGGGACTCCAACGCCGCCTGCTCCCGCCGCTTGTCCGCTGCCAGCTGCGCTTGGCGGCGTTCGGCGGCGTTCAGCTTCTGCCGCACGCCATCCAGACGACTTCGCGCACCGGCGACCTCCTTTTCAGCAGCGCGCAGGGCCTGCACGGCCTGGTCACGGGCCTCCACATCCTGCTCGAACGCCCGGGCCACCTCGCGGATGCGATCGCGGACGCGAGCGAGGTCTTGTTCGGCCTCCGCCGTGGGGGGGTCGGCCAAACGCGCCCAACCGACGGGCGCGAAACCGACTGCCAGCAGGGCGCACCCGCAGACCCACAAGGACAGCGACCGGTGCAGCCAACGGGCCAACGGGACCCGAGGGGCAGTGGGAAGGACGGCAGCGGAAGCGGGAGAACCAAGCACGTCACAAGTCTACCCAACCCCCGGCTGATATACTGCCGCCCCTTGATGAACGGTCCGCCGCCGGCGGGCCCACGCCCACGGACCACCAAATGAACGCCCTGCTCCAGCACCTTTATGCGCATGCCTACCTGTCGGCCGCCGTCGTGGTCGCCCTCGTGGTGCTGCTGGTGGTGGAGTTCCGCATGGCCGCGCAGTCGTTTGCCGCGGTCAGCCCGCAGGAAGCCGTGCTGCTCGCAAATCGTGGCGCCCTGCTGGTGGATGTGCGCAACGCCGAAGCATTCGCCGCTGGCCACTTGGCTTCTGCCCGCAATTTTCCGGGCGCCGCCATCGCGGACGGGGCGAAGCAACTTGAAAAGTGGAAGGACAAACCCATAGTCGTTTACTGCGACTCGGGGCTTGCTTCGGGGGCAGCGGCACGCCACCTCCAGCGCCTCGGCTTCAGCCAGGTGAAGAACCTGCGCGGCGGTCTCGCGGCGTGGCGAGCGGACAATCTGCCGGTCGTGAAGCTGAAATAACGGATCAACGGGAAACAGGGGCATGGGAAATCCCAACGTGACGCTGTATGTGACGGGCTGGTGCCCGTACTGCTCCCGTGCGCGCGCCCTGCTGGAGCGCAAGGGCGTCGCCTACACCGCCATCGACGTCGAGTCCGCCCCGGGCCTGCGCGAGGAAATGGTGGCCAAGGCCGCCGGTCGCCGCTCCGTTCCGCAAATCTTCATCGGTGACCACCATGTCGGTGGTTGCGACGACCTGCATGCCCTCGAGGCCGCGGGTTCCCTCGATTCCCTGCTCGGTCTGAATGGCTGAGCGCCACAAGAAGCAAACCAAGGCGAAATCATGACTGACGAAACCCTTGCCGCCGCCCCGGCGCCGGCCGCCGAAGCGAACGCCCCCCAGGTGGCCATGCAGGCCATCTACATCAAGGACGTCTCCTTCGAGTCGCCCCTCGGCCCCCTCGCCGCCGCGAATGCGCAGGCTCAGCCGGAAGTCGGCCTGAACCTCAACACCACCGGCAACCAGCTGGCGCCCGACCTGCACGAAGTGGTGCTCACCGTCACCGTCAGTGCCAAGGCCGGCGAGAACACCTTCTACCTCTGCGAAGTGAAGCAGGCCGGTCTGTTCGTGGTGCGTGGCCTGAACAACGAGCAGCTGCGCGGCGTCCTCGCCAGCTTCTGCCCGAACATGCTGCTGCCGTACGCGCGCCAGACCATCTCGGACCTCATCATCAAGGGCGGCTTCCCGCCGTTCTTCGTGCCGCCGGTCAACTTCGACGCGCTGCTCGAGCAGGCCATCGCCCAGCAGGCGCAGGAAGGCTCGGCGAACGACAGCGGCGCGGCGCTGAACTAAGCGCCCCCGCCGCCGCCCCAGCGCCGGCCCATGGACAGCAAGCCCATCGCGGTCCTCGGTGCCGGCTCCTGGGGCACGGCTCTCGCCATCCAATTGGCGCGGGCCGGGCGCCCGGTCCTCTTGTGGGGCCGCGGCGCTGCCCACCTCGCTGCCTGCGCGGCTGCGCGCTGCAACGAGCGCTACCTCCCCGAAGCCAGTTTCCCACCCTCGCTGCAGGTCGAGCCCGACCTGGCGCGTGCGGTCGCGGCTGCCCGCGACTTGCTGGTAGTGGTGCCAAGCCATGCTTTCCGCGACCTGCTGGTGGAAGTCGCGAGCAAGCTCGCTCCCACAACAACCCAGGCACCACCAACAAGCCAGGCAACTGCCAAGAACATGCTCCCTGTCGGAGCGAGCTTGCTCGCGACTACGGCAGATGGTTACCGAATCGCCTGGGCCACCAAGGGCTTCGAAGTGGCCACCGGCCTGCTACCGCATCAGGTAGCACGTGAAGTGCTCGGCCCCGCGGTACCCGTCGCCGTACTGTCGGGGCCAACCTTCGCACGCGAGGTGGGTGCCGGCTTGCCCACGGCCATGACGGTAGCTTCCGCCGACAAAGGCTTTGCGGACGATCTCGCCCTCGCGCTGTCCAGCCACCAGTTCCGCGCCTACACCTCGCCCGACCTCATCGGCGTGGAAGTGGGCGGCGCCGTGAAGAACGCCCTCGCCATCGGAACCGGCATCGCCGATGGGCTGGGTTTCGGCGCGAACACCCGCATCGCCCTCATCACGCGCGGGCTCGCGGAAATGAGTCGCCTGGGCGTGAAGCTCGGGGCCCAGCCCGCCACGTTCATGGGTCTGGCCGCCCTCGGTGACCTCGTCCTCACTTGTACCGACAACCAGTCACGCAACCGTCGCTTCGGCTTGTTGCTCGCTGCCGGCAAGTCCATGGACGAAGCCGCAGCGGAAATCGGCCAGGTGGTCGAAGGCGTGAAGGCGGCGAAGGCCGTACACGCCGTCGCCATGCGCGAAGGCATCGAGATGCCGATCATCAATGCCGTGCACGGCATCCTGCATGAAGGCCTGCCGGTGGCCGACGCCGTGAAACGCCTGCTCGGACGCGAACTGAAGCCCGAACTCCAGAACTGAGGCCATTACCATGGACCCATTACTCGAGGCCGGCCTCGCGTGCGAACGCGACAGGGCCGTGGCCATCGTCACGCTCGCCCGCCCGCAGCGCCTGAACGCCCTGAGCCGCTCGCTGTGCAAGGCGCTGGTCGCCATGGCCGATACGCTGTCCGCCGACAGCAGTGTGCGTGCCGTGGTGTTGACCGGAGCCGGCACGGGCTTCTGCGCCGGGGCCGACCTCATCGATGGCGGCTTCACACCGCACCCCGGCGAAAGTCGCGGCGCCGCTACGCGACGTTTCCTGGAAGAAGACTTCAACCCCGTCGCGCTCGCTTGGTATCGCCTCGCGAAACCGGTGGTCGTGGCCGTGAATGGCATCGCTGCCGGCGGCGGCGTGGGCCTCGCGCTCACCGGCGACTTCGTGCTCGCGGCGGACACCGCCAGCTTCGTGCAGGTGTTCACGCCGAAGCTCGCGCTGGTGCCGGACATGGGCTGCAGCTGGCAGTTGCCGCGGCTCGTGGGCGTGGCACGGGCGCGTGCCTTGGCCCTCCTCGGTGACCGCCTCGATGCAGCCACCGCCGCTCAATGGGGATTGATCCACGCTGCAGTGCCCGCCAGCGAACTCGCCGTACGCGCACTCGAAATGGCACGGCGACTGGCTGCTGGCCCGGCCACGGCACAAGCCAGCGTCAAGCGTCTTTTCACGGATGAAACGGGCTTCGCCGCTGCCTTGGCTGAAGAAGCGCGCCTGCAGGAAGCCTTGGGCAACCACCCGGACCACGCCGAAGGGCTGCTGGCGTTTGCAACGAAACGCGCCCCGCAATTCAGCTGATTCCGCAGGCGCATCATCCCTTGCCGCGGAACTGTGACGCAGTTCCGCGCAGTCGCCAAAACCGGACACCG
>JBEGRA010000135.1:0-4547 GCA_041180705.1 Pseudomonadota bacterium
CATGGTCGCGAGCAAGCTCGCTCCTACAAGAGGAAGGGCTTTGTCAGGTGGGGCGCGGGCGGGCGCGGTGGGTGGCAACCGCGGTGCGCGGGTCGTCGGGCCAGTAGTGCTTGGGGTAACGTCCCTTCAGTTCTTTCTTCACTTCCGCATAGCCGCGCGACCAGAAGCTTTCGAGGTCGCGCGTCACCTGCACCGGGCGTTGTGCTGGCGACAGCAGGTGCAGCACCAGCGGGACGCGGCCGCCGCCCAAGCGCGGCGTGGCGGCGAGCCCGAACACTTCCTGCAAACGCACGAGCAATGCCGGCGCCGTGGGCTCGGCGTAGTCGATGGGCAGACGCGAACCGGAAGGTACCGTGAAGTGCGTCGGCGCGAGTTCCTCCAAGGCGCGCTGCTGCGAGCCATCGAGCATGGCCAGCAAAGCCGCGTGCAAGTCGATGCGGGTCAAATGCGAGCGACGCGACAGTCCGTCGAGCCACGGCCCCAGCCAGTCCTCCAGATGCTCGAGCAAATGCGGCGGGTCCGCGGCGGGCCAGGTGGTGACGTCGAGCGCACCGCTGCGCAGATGGACGGGGCCGGTGGCCAGCACGCTGCCAATGAAGGCGATGCGCTCGCGCAGGGCTTCGGCGGTGCGGTTCCACGGCAGGGCGCCGAGGCCGAGGCTGCGTATGCCGCCGAGCAAGGCCTGTCGGACGCGCTCCGGATCCTGCTGGCGGGCTTCCCGGCTGCGCAGCACCAGTGCGCCGAAGGTGCGCTCTTGCCGCGCAACCACCGCTTCTTCGCGCGCATCCCATACGACGCGCAAGCCTTCGCCGACGCCACTGGCCAGCACGGTGTCGAACGCGGCTTCATCCAGCGGTGCGGCCAGCGTGATTTCCGGTTCCGCATCGCTTGCGGTGCGCCCGCCATCCAGTTGCGCCACGGCCAGCCACGACTCTTTACCCAGCGGCTCGCCCGGCGGCAGCAGCGCGCCACGCCCCTGCGCGAGCAGGAACCGCGCTGGGCGGCCACCCACTTGCGTACCCTCGCCCTCATTGCCGCGGCGTTGTGCCACGCGGTCCGGGTAGGCCAGCGCCACCAGCAGACCTGCGGTGTCGTGGATTTCGTTGAAGGTGGCGCTGCCGGCGCGTTCATCCACGCGCAGCAGGCGGCGGAACTGCCGCGAAAGCTGTCGCGCACTGCGCAGGGCATTGGCATCCACGTGGCCCGGTACCCCGCCGCCTTCCGCTGCGCGCTCCAGCCATTGCAACCGTGTCCGAAGGTCCGCGTCGCGGGGACCGCTGCGTAGCAGTACGTCGCGTTCGGCAAGCAGTGCGGCAAGGTCTGCGGCCAGCGCGCCGTGGCCCAGTTCGTTGCCCCGCAGCAGCATATGAGCGAGGCGCGGGTGAACGCCCAGCGTTGCCATGGCACGGCCGTGGGCCGTCACGCGGTGGTCTGCGCTGATGGCACCGAGGTGCTGCAATACGTCGCGCGCTTGCGCGAGGCCGGCCGCGGGGGGCGGGTCCAGCAGGGCAAGAGTGCTGGCATCTGGTACGCCCCAGCAGGCCAGTTCCAGCGCGAGTGGCGCCAAATCGGCTTCCAGCAACTCGGGAGCAGCCGCAGCGGGCAGCGTCTTGTGCGCCTCGGCGGTCCATAGGCGATGGCATTCACCGGCGCGGGTACGGCCTGCGCGGCCCTGCCGTTGGTCCGCTGCCGCGCGGGAGACGCGACCAGTGACGAGGCGACTCATGCCGCTCGCGGGGTCGAAGCGCGCGCTGCGCGCCATGCCGCTGTCGATGACGATGGTGACGCCGTCGATGGTGAGTGAGGTTTCCGCGATGCTGGTCGCCAGCACCACCTTGCGCCGGCCCGGTACAGCAGGGCGCACCGCGAGGTCCTGCTCGCCCGCGGGCAAGTCGCCATACAGCGGGCGCAGGTCCGTGCCTGAAGGCATGCCGCGTTCCTGCAGTGCCCGCGCCACGCGGCGGATTTCCGGGGCGCCGGGGAGGAATACCAGAACGTCGCCGCCGGCGTGGTCGCCTGCGGGGCGGTTCAGTACTTCGAGAATCTTGGCGGTCACTTCGCGCAGCGGATCTTCAGGCGCGCGCGAGGCGTAATGCACCGTCACCGGAAAGCTGCGGCCAGCCGAGGTGACTCGAGGTGCGGGCGCATCGTTGGTGCCGAGCAAGCGCGCCACGGCTGCGCCGTCGAGCGTGGCGGACATGACTACGATCTTCAGATGCGTGGCCAACGTGCGCTGGGCTTCGAGAGCCAGTGCCAGCCCCAGGTCCGCGTTCAGGCTGCGTTCGTGGAATTCGTCGAAGAGCAGTGCTGCGACGTCCTCAAGGGCCGGGTCCTCCTGCAGCAGGCGTGTGAGCAGGCCTTCGGTGATGACCTCCACCCGCGTACGTGTCGAGACCTGGCGGTCGAACCGCATGCGGTAGCCCACGGATTGCCCGACCGGCTCGCCAACCGTGGCCGCCATGCGTACCGCAACGGAGCGCGTGGCGAGGCGCCGCGGTTCCAGCATGAGGATGCGGCGGTCGCCGCGCCACGGGGCATCCAGCAGTGCCAGTGGCACCACCGTACTCTTGCCGGCACCGGGCGGCGCTTCCAGCACGACCGCCGGATTCGTCTCGAGTGCAGCGAGCAAGGCAGGCAGAGCCTCGACAATCGGCAGGGCGGGCAGTAGCGTTCGCGACATGGTGGGTATTGTGAAGGGTTTGCGGGAGCTGCGGTGGGGCCTGGCTTGGGCCGCGCTGGGCTTGCTGCTGGCTGGTTGCGGCAGCGTGCCGCAGCGGCCTGAAACGTCTGCCACGGTGCCATCGACATTGCCGTCGGTGGTGCCCGGTGCGGAGCGTGGCGAAGCGCTGAACCTGCCGCCGGTAGCCGCTACGGCCCTAGCGCAACTCGGTGCACCGTATCGGCTGGGTGGGGCTGACCCTGCCGGCTTCGATTGCAGCGGGCTGGTGCAATGGGCGTTTGCGACGGTGGGTGTGAAAGTGCCGCGAACCACCGAAGAGCAGTTCGCGTGGTTCCGCGCCGTGCCGCGCGAAGAGCTGCAGCCCGGCGACCTCGTGTTCTTCCGTCTGCCCCAGGCACACGTGGGAATTTATCTGGGCGCAGGCGAGTTCGTGCACGCTCCCGCCACCGGGCGCGTCGTCGAACGGGCGCGGCTCGACACCCCGTGGTTCATCCTGAGCTTCGCCGGCGGTGGGCGCGTGCCGGCGTTGTAGTGGGCATGCCTTGTGGGAGGCAGCTTGCTGCCGACAGGAGGAGTCGCGAGCATTGTGGGAGGCAGCTTGCTGCCGACAGGGAGAGTCGCGACCGACAGGAAGAGTCGCGAGCAAGCTCGCTCCCACAGGTAAAGTGTCCCTACCGCGCGCGCTTCAGGGCTTCGTAGCAGGTGAGCTCGATGTCGGGTGACCAATAGCCCGGCTTCGGCGCTTCATTGCGCAGTAGATCCGTGCTCAGGTACTTCTTGTTGTCATCACAGAAGATGGTGACGACGACCGCATTCGGCCCGAGCTTCTCCTGTGCCTGCAGCGCGGCGAGGAAATTCGCGCCGCTGGAGATGCCCACGCCCAAGCCCAGTTGGGAAGCGAGCTTCTGCGCGAGCAAGATGGCGTCGCCATCCGCCACGTCGATGATTTCGTCGAGTTCATCCAAATGCACGATGGCCGGGATGAATTCATCCGAGATGCCCTGGATGCGGTGCTGCCCTACTTTGCAGCCCGTGGCGAGCGTCGGCGACTCCGCGGGCTCCATGGGGTGCACGCGAATGCCGGGGTAGCGCTCGCGCAGGAAGCGCCCGGTACCCATGACGGTACCGCCCGTGCCGACACCGGCAACGAACGCTTGCGGCTTCAGGCCACGCGCTTCCATTTGGGCAGCAATCTCCGGGCCGGTTGAAACGTAGTGCGCTTCGGCATTTGCCGCGTTGGAAAATTGGCAGGGCAGGAACACGTTGCCGCGATCGCGGCGCAGTTGTTCCGTCAGCCCGATGCTGCCGAGAAAGCCGCCTTGCTGCTTCGATACCGGCTCGATGCTGGCGCCGAAGGACCGGATGAGTTGCACGCGTTCCTGGCTCATCCAGTCCGGCATGTAGATGACGACCGGGTGACCGAGGGCACGTCCGATGGCAGCGAAGGCAATGCCGGTGTTGCCGCTGGTGGCTTCGGCGATGGTGTCGCCCGGCTGCACGGCCCCGCTGCGGTAGGCGCTTTCCATGATGTGCAGCGCCATGCGGTCCTTGATGCTGCCTGTCAGGTTCAGGTGCTCCGCTTTCGCGTAGAGCCTTCGCGGCTGACCGCGGAACCGGAAGGAAATTTCGAGCAGCGGCGTGTTGCCGACCATCTCGCGGATCCCGCTGAAGCGCTCGATGCACTGGCGGGTAGTAAGGGCGATATCCATGGGGCCATTGTAGGCGCGGGCGCCGGGGCTGCGGCAAATCCTTATGCAGTTGGTACCCAGAGCGCCGACAACTTCGGCAAGACCACCGGAGGTTGGCGCCATGTCACTGATGCCCTGGGACCCGAACAAGTTCGATGTGCGTGTTCTGGCCATGAACC
>JBEGRA010000136.1:0-3272 GCA_041180705.1 Pseudomonadota bacterium
GACGGCCGAAGTCCGAATAGGGATCCTGATAGAAACCCATCTCTTTGCCCAGGCGCTCTGCATAGAGCGCCCAACCCTCCACGAACGCGGAGTTCTCCCAGTAGCGCTCCACCTTCCGCAACTGCGGAATCTCCGGGCCGACGAGGATGCTCGCGATCTGCAGATGATGGCCGGGAACGGACTCGTGGTAGAGCAGGCTTTCCAGGTCATAGAGAGGGCGGGTACGCAAATCCGTGAGGTTCACGTACACCACACCGGCACGGCTACCGTCGGCGGTACCGCCCGTGTAAAAACCCGAAGGTGCCCCGGCCGCGCGATAGTCGGGGGTCGGCAGAATCTCGAGCGGCAACGGTGGCGGCTTCGCGAAGGCTTCGGGGAGCTTGGCTTGCATGGCAGCAACAATGCCGCGCGCCTTGGCCAAATACGCTGCGCGCCCGGCAGCATCGTCGTTCATGTAGAACTGCGGGTCTGCCTTCGCCTGCTTCATGAACGCGATGACGTCGCCCTTGAAGCCCACCTGCTGCATGATGGCCTGCATTTCGCGATGGGTACGTGCCACCTCGCGCAAACCGAGCTGATGCACATCGTCCGGCGTCATGCGGGTGGTGGTGAACTGGCGGACCAGAAAGCGGTAGAGCTCATCACCCTGCGGCAATTGCCACACGCCGCCGGTGATGGGTGTGCGGGCGGCGTGTTGCTCCAGCAAGGCAATGACGCGCGAATACGCGGGACGAACATCGTTCACCAGCGCGCTGCGTGCGCGGGTCAGCAAAGACGCCTTGGTTTCCTCCGGCACGGCAAGCTTGGTCACCTTGTCCTGGAAGGAAGCCATCATCGGTGACTTCCAGTTCACCTCAGCCGCCGCGTTTTCCGGAATGCCATCGCGCAGGCCGCGGGCCTGGTCGATGAGAATGGGGTACACCGACTTCGGGAAGTACACGCCCGCTGCCGCTTGCAGCCGCAGACGCTCTTCAAGGCCAGCCAGATAGCCACTGGCGCCGCTGGCGCGCCGCAACCAGCTTTCGGCCTCGGCGAGATTCGTTACCGGCTGGCTGCCCAGTACCTGCGGAATGTCGATCGGCGCGCCGACGATCTGGTTCAGCGGGTACAGGTGGTTGCGCCAGCGATAGCGTTCCAGCAACAATTCCTGCGAGGCTTCGAAGGCGCGGTACTGCAGGTGGCCTCGCATACCGAGCGGTGCTTCGCGGAATTCGCGATGCAGCGTAGCCAGCTCCGCACGCGCTGCCACAGCCTCCGCTGCCGCCGCCGCTTCTGTCAGCGATTCCCAGCGGTCATTGCCTGTGGCATCGCCATGTTCCGTGGCCATCGAAGGATTGGCCTGCAACTGGCGCGCATAGGCGCCGTCCAGAAACGCCAGAAATTGCCGGTCTGCAGCTGCAGCGACTGATGTTGACGCGGACGGCGCAGCCACGGCAGTGACCTGGGGCAGCAACACGCTCGCGGCGACGACCGCCAGACATAGAGAGGAACGCTTCATGCAAACTCCGGGGGTGCTTCAGCGGTTGAGCGTGTATTTCATGATGCGCCCGTGCGGACCTTCGCGGTCACGCTCCAGCGTATAGACATCGCCGGCAGGGCCTTGGCGCTGCGCCAGCACAGCGGCAATCGCCGCGCGGTCGCCTGAGTCCAGTACCAACGTCCCGAGATTCGTATGGTCCGCCAGATGCGCGGTGTTGGTGGCGCCAACGATGGCAGCGGCCACGTCGTGCTGGTCCAGCACAGCGCGGGTAGCGACAGTGGCTATGTCCACGCCGTGCTTCGTCGCCACTGCGCGCAGCACCTGCAGCAACTGCTGGAACAGCGCCCAACCACCAAATTCCTCGATGATGAGGCGATATTTCGTGAGTGAACGGTTGGCCAGCGGCTCTTCGGCCGAAGGCACCCCCAACCAGCGGTCGCTGAGGAAACCGCCCGCCACCGTGCCGTAGCACAGCAAGGCGATGCCATGGGCTTGGCACAAGGCAGACATTTCGCCGGCGGGGCGCTGGTCGAGCAGCGAGTACTGCACCTGATGGCTGAACACCGGCACACCGGCGGCCAACAGTTCGCGGACTTGCGGTGTGCCGAAATTCGTCAGGCCGATACGCTCCAGCTTGCCCTTGCGCCGGAGCCGCTCCAGCTCCAGCGCCACTTCCACGTAGCGCGGCACCGCGTAGTCCCACCAGTGGAACTGCACGAGGTCCAGACACTCCATGCCGAGCCGCTGCAGCGAACGGTCGATGATGGCCTCGACCATGGCGCCGTCGGTGACTTCGAGTTGGTCGATGTCGGGCACGTATTTCGTGTGCACGCGTACCTGCGCGGCCAGCGCGGGGTAGTCGCGGCGGAACCCGCCGATCATCTCCTCCACGCCCGTGTAGATGTCGGCGCAATCGAACGCAGTGAAGCCGGCTTCGACGAACTCCGCCATGTCACGCCGCGCTTGGGCGACATCCACGGCGCCATGTCCACCGGCAAGATGCCAGCCACCCTTGATGAGGCGCGAGATGCGGTAAGTCGGTGCGAGTTCGATGGCGGGAATCATGGTGCGTCCCTCGCGGCAGTCACCGACGGCAGCGCAACGGCCGTGGTGTCCGCATGGCGGAAGGTGCGCTTGCCCGTACGAACGATACGCAAACGGGTCGGGCAGTTCGGATCCGGGCAGGCGACTTCAGCGTCGCTGGTCATCCAGTCGTTGGCATCCGTGACCCGCTGCTTGGCAGCCAGCAGCGGCAGCACGGCGGCCAAAGAGTAGATGGAAAAGCCCTGCCCCGGCGGCAGCCGCAGCATTTCGCCTTCGAGCGTGAAGTGGTCGCCGGGCTTGGCGCCACAGTACACCTGTGCCCCTTCCGGAACGACAACCTCGACCCGCAGGTCGTAGAGCTGGAAGCTGGCTTCGTCGGCCGCGGCAGTGGACAAGTTCATGGCGCCTCTCGCAACTCGGAGAGGCTGGAGTTTACGGTATCAGGCAGCAGCCGGCAGGCGGTTCGGCGATGCCGCCATTTCGCGTTCATAACCACGCTGCGGCACCACCTTCATGGCACGCTGGATAGCGCGCTGAACCGCTTTGGGGTGGGCCACGTTGGCCAGTACCAGCCGCACGCCACCCACTCCATGCACGATGACACTGCCGCAGTCGACAGCTTGACCAAACAGGCCGGGCTTCACCTGCACGTATTCGACGTCCACCAGCGGAAGCTGCAGGACTTTTCGCCAGAGCGCGCCGCGTACCACGATGACGGACGCCTCCCCCAGCCAGGCCTGGCGGCGGA
>JBEGRA010000137.1:0-18114 GCA_041180705.1 Pseudomonadota bacterium
TGCCGGAGGCGCAAGGCCGTCTGCTGTCCGTCGAGCCCCGGCATGCGATGGTCGAGCAGGAAGAGCTCATACGGGCGTCCGCGTTCGGCTGCTGCAGCTGCTTCTTCAAGCGCGGCAGGACCATCGCTGACGGTGGTGACTGCCATGTGCCAGCTGGCGAGGAGCGTAGCGAGGAATTCGCGGTTGGTGGCGTTGTCGTCCGCCACCAGCACACGGACATCCGCGAGCAGCGGGCGCGTGGCCGCGATGGAGACGCCGGCCACCGGTAGCGGACCTGCGTGATCGAAAGCGAGTTCGACCCGGAAAGTGGAGCCTGCGCCGTAGTCGCTGTGGACGCTGATGCGACCGCCCATGAGCCGCACCAGTTGGCGCGTGATGGCGAGGCCCAGTCCTGTGCCGCCGTGGGCCCGCGTGGCGAAACTGTCCAGCTGGGTGAAGGCCTCGAACACGCGCTGCATCTGGTCCGGCGGAATGCCCGGGCCCGTGTCGCGAACTTCGAACACCACGCGCGTGAAATCGACCGGGGTACTGCCGCCGGCTTCCACGGGCGCGGGGTGTGCGCTGATGACGACCTCGCCGCGAGTGGTGAACTTCACGGCGTTGCCGGCGAGATTCGTGAGGACTTGGCGTACACGGCCACCGTCGCCACGGACCCACGCGGGCAAGGCGGGATCGAATCGGCAGACGAGTTCCACGCCCTTGGCCTGCGCGCGCGGCGCCAGCAGTTCGCCCACTTCTTCGACCACGTCGGCGAGGCAGAAAGTGTTGGCGCTGATGTCGAGATGGCCGGCCTCGATCTTCGAGAAGTCGAGGATGTCGTTGATGATTTCCAGCAACGATTCGCCGCTGCCGCGGATGGTGGCCAGCAGGCGGCGCTGGCGCGGGTCCAGCCGTGTGCCCTCGAGCAGTTCCGCCATGCCCAGCACGCCGTTCATGGGCGTGCGGATTTCGTGGCTCATGCGGGCCAGAAAATCGCTCTTGGCGCGGCTGGCCCCTTCGGCGTCGGCCAGGGCCTGGGCGAGGTAGGAGGTGCGTTCCGCCACCTGCTCTTCGAGACCACGACGCTGGCTCGCGAGGCGTTCATCACGCAGTGCGATGGCATCCAGCATGCCGTTGAAGCGCCGGTACACGCTGCGCATCTCCGGCCCGCCCGTTTCCTGCAGGCGCAAGTCGTAGTTCTGGCCACGCTCCACCTGGTCCATGGCTGACACCAATTGGCGCAGGGGCTCGGTGATGGCGCGGCGCAGGCGCGTAGTGACAACCCAGACGAAAGCGCTGGCCAGTGCGGCGGTGACGAGCAGGCCGAGCAGCAGCGTCCGCAACGAATCTCTTACTTCGGCAGTGGAAGCGATGAGCCGCAGTTCGCCGAGAACCTGCCCTTCGAGCAGCACGGGGGCGCGCAGGTCCAGATGATCGGAATCGAAGTGCCAGACGGCGGCGTGTGCCGGGTCCGACACATCGTGCTGCAGGATCTGGTTCAGTTCCGTTCGCGTGGCCGCCGTGTCTGCTGCGGCCAGCCGCGAGTCTGGCGCCGCGAATTGGGCGAGCGGGCGCCCAGCCTGGTCCAGCAACTCGGCGTAGAGGATGCCCGGCTCGCGACCGAGACCGGACAGCAATTCGCGCGCGGCGTGCGGGTCCGCGTATTCGATGGCGGAGACGGCATTGGCCGCCGTGACACGCGCCACGCCCAGCGTGCGCTGCACCAATTGTTCGCGGCCCTGGCCGTATTCATGCCAGCCGAGCAGGGTGACGGCACTGACGACGACGGCAGCGGCCGTGAAAACGGTGAGCAAGCGGATGCGCAGCGCCAGGGACCAGTTGTCCACATTGCCGTCCATTCGCCTTGCATGCCTCCCGGTTCAACCGAAGCCTATAATCGCACGATGGAACCGCTGTGGCGTGTGGCTGGAACAGGGAAGAGTGACCTCTGGTGGGGGAATGCCCCCATGGACTGGCTGGTGGCGCTGGCGTTTGTCGCCTTGGTACTCGCCGGTTGGTGGTTGGTGCGCGTGCGGGTCGGGCGTCGTGCACGCCGTCTGGTAGCCAGTGCCGCTCCCCGCGGGGCGCGACTGTTGTCCGAGTTGGTGGCACAGGTACGGCTGTTTCCGCTGTTGGCGCTGGCGGTGGCGCTGGCCAGCAAGTGGCTGGTGCTGCCCCAGCGTCTGGAGGAGTTGGCCACCGACGCGGTGGTCATCCTGCTGGCGCTGCAAGGCGGCCTCTGGGCTACCGTGGCCCTGCGGTTCTGGTTGCGCGAGCAGCAGGTGGCCCATGCCGCGCTGGACGGTCGCGCGGAAGTGCCCACCCTGACCATCGTCGACTTCGTCGGGCGGGTGCTTATCTGGTTGCTGGTGGGCCTGGTGGCTCTCGACAACCTCGGCGTCAACATCACGGCGCTGCTCACAGGCCTTGGCATCGGCGGTATTGCCGTGGCACTGGCCGTGCAGAACGTGCTGGGCGACCTGTTCGCCAGCCTGTCCATTGCGCTCGACAAACCCTTCCTGCCGGGTGACGGCATCGAAGTGGACAATGTGTCCGGCACGGTGGAACACATCGGCATCAAGAGCACGCGCATTCGCAGCGTGAACGGCGAACTCGTGGTGGTGTCCAACGCGGACCTGCTCAAGAGCCGTGTTCGCAACTATGGCCGAGCCGCGGAGCGCCGCAAGCTCTTCCAGCTCTGCGTTCACTACGCCACACCCGTGGAGCAGTTGCGCCGTGTGCCTGCCTTGGTGGAAGCCGTGGTGCGTGGCCAGCCCGGCGTGCGCTTCGAGCGGTGCCATTTGCGCACGCTTGGCGACAGCGGTGCCATCTTCGAAGTGGTGTTCTTCAGCGACGCCGCCGAATTCGAGCCGCTGGTGGCGGCCGAACACGAAGTGAACCTCGGCGTGCTGGAAGCGCTGGCGGGTGCCGGCATCAGCCTCGCCTACCCGACACGCACCGTGTTGGTAGAGCGCGGCGCCTAGCGGGGCTTGGTGCGACCAGCGCGGCGCCGATACGCCAGCGCTTCCGTTCGCCGGTGCGTGCGTTGCCAGCGTTACAGCTGCAGCGCGCCGGTGAGCTCGCCCACGTGGCTGAAGCCTTGCTCCTGCACGTAGGCCGCGATGCCCGCATTGATGCGACGGCAGCTGAACGGGTCGTAGAACAGGGAGGTGCCCACGCCCACGGCGGTGGCGCCGGCCAGCAGGAACTCCACGGCGTCGGTGGCGCTGCAGATGCCGCCCTGGCCGATGATGGGAATGCCGTGCGCCTTCGTCACTTCGTACACCTGCTTCACCTTCAGCAGGGCGATGGGCTTGATGGCCGGGCCCGAGAGGCCGCCCTGCACGTTCCCGATGACCGGGCGGCGGGTCTTCACGTCGATGGCCATGCCCATGACCGTATTGATGACGGCAAAGGCATCTGCACCGGCTTCGAGGCAGGCGCGCGCGTTTTCCTTGATGTCCGTCTGGTTGGGCGAGAGCTTGATGATGAGCGGCTTGCGCGTGGCGCTGCGGCAGGCCGCCACCACCTTCGCGCTCATCTCCGGGTAGTTGCCGAACTGGACGCCGCCTTCCTTGACGTTCGGGCAGGAGATGTTCACTTCGATGGCATCCACGGGGCTGTCGTCGAAACGCCGCGTGACCTCGACGTATTCCTCGATGGTGCTGCCCGAGACATTGGCGAAGAAACGCGTCTCCGTGAAATCCAGTTCCGGCAGGATGTGCCGCACCACGTGGTCCACGCCCGGGTTCTGCAGCCCGATGGCGTTGATCATGCCCTGCGCGGTTTCCGTGACGCGATGCGGCGGATTGCCGAGGCGCGGCTGGCCCGTGGTGCCCTTCAGCACGATGGCGCCGACGTCGCGGTTGGAGAAGCCCTCGATGCGCGTGTATTCCTCGCCGAACCCGACGCAGCCGGACAGCAGGACGATGGGGGAGGCGAAGTCCAGTCCGCAGAACTTCAGGCGGAGGGATTCGGGCGGGGAGCCGGGCGGGGTGAGCGCGACGGAAGCGGGATGGGCAGCCATGCGCCATTATAGTGGCGACATGTTCCATCTCGTCCTGCTCCAGCCACAGATTCCCCCGAACACCGGCAATGCCATCCGCCTGTGCGCGAACACGGGGTGCACCTTGCACTTGGTGCACCCGCTGGGCTTTTCACTGCAAAGCCCGCACGTACGCCGGGCCGGGCTCGATTACCACGAGCTGGCGCGGGTACGGGAACACGCGGACCTTGCCGCCTGCTGGCGCTGGCTGGACGCCCATGGCGCCGGGCGACGCTATGCGGTGGAAACGGGCGGTACCCGCCGCTATGACCAGGTGGCTTTCCAGCCGGGGGACGTGCTGGTGTTCGGCGCGGAGGGCCCGGGGATCGCTGCGGAGGACCTCGCCCGCTTCGCGCCGGAAGACATCCTGCAGCTGCCGATGCTGCCGGGGAACCGCAGCGTGAACCTCTCGAACACGGTGGCCATCGTGGCCTACGAAGCCTGGCGTCAGCAGGGTTTCGCCGGCGGCTGAGCCATCAATCGATTGCAGAGGCGCTGCGGCTGTTGCCCGCGCGCAACGCAGCGCATGACGCAGTGCAAAACGGGCGGCGTGGATAGTTTCCCAACGTCTGTGCGTATTGACTGATGGTATAAAAAAACATACTACTAGTAGAAAGCCGACAGGCGCCGACCGGCGCCGGGCTGCCGAGGGGGAACCTACGCTCATGTCCACGCCCGCCCGTCCTGTCATTTCCCGCGCCCTGCAGGGTGCCGTTGCCGCTGCCCTGCTGCTGGCTGCCGCCGGCGCGTCCGCGCAACAGCCCGCCAGCGATGGCCTCGAGGAAATCATCGTCACCGCCACCAAGAAGGCGAACTCCATCAACAGCACGGCGGCCGCCATTTCGGCCGTCACGGCGGACCAGCTCGGCGCCGGTGGCATCGAAGACATCTCCGACCTCGCCACGGCCGTACCCAACCTGTCCGTGGGCGACCAGTTCGGCGTGAACCGCACGTTCATCCGTGGCGTCGGCATGACCAGCATCGACCTCGGTGCCGACGGTGCCGTGGCTTTCCTGCAGGACGGCGCCATGATCGCGCGCCCGTCCGCGCAGCTCGCCGGTTTCTTCGACCTGGAACAGGTGGAAGTGCTGCGTGGCCCGCAGGGCACCACCTACGGCCGCGGTGCTACCGCTGGCGTGGTGAACCTCGTGACCCGCAAGCCGGGTGATGCCCTGAACGGCTACGGTCGCCTGACGGTGGGCAACTTCGCCGCCAAGACCTTCGAAGGTGCCGTGGGTGGCCCGGTGTCCGACACCGTGGGCGCTCGCGTGGCAGTGAAGTGGGACCAGCGTGACGGCTACGGCAAGAACCTGTTCACCGGCAGCCAGATCGACGACCGCGATGCCGTGGCCGTGCGCGGCATGGTGTCGTTCGCGCCCAGCGACGATGTGAAGGCGACGATCATCGCCGACTACTTCAAGGAAGACGACAACAACTACGCCTTCCACTACTTCGGCACGACGGCGACGCCGGAAAACGGCCTCGGGCACAACCTGCTCGGCGGCAAGACCATTTTCGACTACTACGCGGCTCGCGGCCAGGCGCCCGACCTGCACAACATCTATTCCGACCAGGAGCCCATCAACAAGCGCCACGGCACGGGCCTCACGGGCCTCGTCGACTTCAAGCTGGGTGAGTGGGACGTCAAGTCCGTCACCGCTTGGCGCGACTTCAAGCGCTTCACGCGCGACGACCTCGACGTGTCCGACGTGAACATGTTCGGCCAGAACAACTACGACGAAGACAGCAATTCCTGGAGTCAGGAGTTCACCTTCAGCCGCAAGGCCGGTAACTGGGACCTGCTCGGCGGTGCCATGTACTTCCACGAGAAGCTGTTCGGCTCGGTGAAGGTGCCGCTGACCAACCTCGGCTTGCTGTTCGGCTTGCCGGCCAACTTCTTCAACAACGGCAACTATTGGCAGCTGGGTACCGTGAAGACGGACGCCTACGGTGCCTTCCTGCAGGGCACTTACCCCATCAGCGACCAGCTGAAGCTGACCGTGGGCGCCCGCTACAACCATGAAAAGCGCGCCGGCACCGGCTCGTTCATCTTCGATGCTCTGGGCGCCAACATCCCGACCAACAAGGCCAAGTCCTGGGATGCCGTCACCCCGCGCTTCAACCTCGAGTACACCACCGAGAGCGGGCAGCTGTGGTACGGCAGCCTGACGCGCGGCTTCAAGTCGGGCGTCATCAACGTCGGCAGCCAGAACGCCGTCATCAACCCGGAATACGTGTGGAGCATCGAAGCGGGCTTGAAGGGCCGCGCTGCCGGCGGCAATGTCGAATACCGCGCCGCGGTGTTCAACTACAAGTACTCGGATTTGCAGGTCGGCTTCGTCGGCGCGGACAGCGTCGTGACCACCGTGAACGCGGCTTCCGCGCGCAACTACGGCCTTGAGCTCGAATTGCGTGCCAAGTTGGCGGAAGGCCTGACGGCCGACTTCTACGCCACGGTGCTGTCCGCCAAGTACACGGACTTCAAGACCGGCGACTACCGCCAGGGCTTCCGTCAGGTGGACCTCTCCGGCAACTACCTGCAGAACGCACCGCGTTCGACGGCTTCCGCCGGCTTGACGTACGAGGTGCCGGTGGCCGCCGGTACGTTGGCGCTGCATGCCGAAGCCTCGTATCAGGACACGGTGTACTTCACCGAGTTCAACAATGCGGACGCCGTGCAGCCGAGCTACACCATCGCGAACGTTGCCGCCACGTGGACGGACAGCAGCGAGCACTGGAGCGTGGGCGCGTGGGTGAAGAACGTGGGTGACGAGTTCATCATCACCAACAACATCATCACGGCGCCGCTGTACGGCAGCATCCGCGTGGGTTCGGTGGCGCCGCCGCGCACCTACGGCTTGACGGTCGGCTACAAGTTCTGACCGCCAAGGTCCGACCATAGGGGTACCCGCATGAGTACGAGCGCGGCCGAAGAGACTTACCGCTTCGACCCCGCTGACCAAGCGCTCGTGCGGGACCCTTACCCCACCTATCGCCGCCTGTTGGCCACGCCTGGCTTGCATGCGGCGGCCGGTGGCTACCATGTGGCCACGCGCCACCTGGATTGCCGCCAGGTATTGGCAAGCCCGGCCTTCGGCCAGGGCAATTTCATCCGCAACATCCAGCTCTTCTACGGGCCGGATTTCGACGTGCTGGGCCAAAGCGCCTATCGCTGGTTGTCGGAGGTGTTCCTCATGCAGGACCCGCCGCACCATACGCGCCTGCGCAAGCTCGTCAGTTTCGCTCTCACTCCGAAGCGCATCGCGGACATGGCGCCGCGCATTCAGGCCCTGCAGGACAGCCTTGTCGATGCCTGGCTGGCGAAGGGCGGCGCGGGTGATGTCGTGCAGGAACTCGCCTACCCCTTGCCGGTGCTGGTCATGTTCGACCTGCTGGGCGTCGAGGAAAGCGAGCGTACGCCGGAGACGATGGCGAAGCTGACGCGTGCCATCGCCGAAGCCTTTCTCGTCTTCGAAACGCGCGTGCTCACGGCCGACGAACTGGCGCTCGCCAATCGGCAGATGGATTACCTCTACGAGTACTTCGGTGCCTTGTTCGACCGCCGCAAGGCCGACCCGCGCGATGACTTGACGTCCGCGTTGGCTTCGGTGCGCGATGAAACGGGTGATGCGCTATCGCATCGCGAAATGGTCACCATTGTCATCGCCATGTTCGGTGCCGGCTTCGAAACCACGGCCCATCTCATCAGCAATGGGCTGTACACGCTGCAACGTCATCCGGACCAGTGGGCCTTGCTGGTGGCGAACCCGGGCCTTGCTGCCGGTGTGGTGGAAGAAGTCCTGCGCTTCGAATCTTCCTTGCAGGCCACCTACCGCACGGCACTGGAAGACACGCTGGTGGATGGCACTTACGTGAAGGGTGGCGAGCGCGTGTTGTGCATCGTTGCCGCTGCCAATCGCGACCCGGCCATGTTCCCGGACCCCGATCGCTTCGACATCACTCGCAAGGACGTGCGCATCCAGTCCTTTGGCGGTGGTATCCACCATTGCATCGGTCAGGCGCTGGCGCGTCTGGAAGGACGCATAGCGTTCGAGTCCTTTGCCCGGCGGCTGCCTGGCATTGCCGTGAAGCTGGACAACCCGCCCTGGCGGCCCGGGTTCCTGTTCCGTGGCCTCGAATGCCTGCCGGCCACGACGCGCGCCCAGTAGAATTCCGCGGTGAGTAAAGGGCGCTGGCCCTGACTGAGGGCTTTGGGCTTCGGCCCCGAGTGCTGCCGGGAGTGCGATGTGGTTCTGAACGATACCCAGAAGATGGTGCGCGATACCGCGCGCGAGTTCGCGCGCGAACAGGTCTTGCCGTTCACCCGCGATTGGGAACGTGCGGGAGCCTTCCCGTCGGCGACGCTCGCCGCGATGGGCGAACTGGGCTTTCTCGGCATGACGGTCCCAGAAGCCATGGGCGGTGCCGGGCTCGACTACGTGTCCTACGCACTCGCGCTCATGGAGATTGCCGCGGCTGATGGTGGACTGTCGACGCTCATGAGTGTGCAGAACGCTCCCGTGTGCGCCATCCTGCAAGGTGAAGCGTCAGCGGCGCAGCAACAACGTTTCCTGCCGACGCTTGCGGCGGGCCGCATGATCGGTGCCTTTGCCCTGACGGAACCGCATGCCGGCTCCGACGCTTCCAGCTTGCGAACCACGGCGCGCCGCGTGGATGGCGGCTACGTACTCAATGGCACGAAGCAGTTCATCACCTCGGGGGCCATCGCCGGGTTGGTGATCACGTTTGCGGTGACCGACGCCACAGCAGGGAAGCGTGGCATCAGCGCGTTTCTGGTGCCGGCACCCAGTGCGGGCCTGCGCGTGGGAAGTATCGAGAAGAAGTTGGGGCAGCGTGCTTCCGACACGGCGCAGCTCGTCTACGAAGACGTGTTTGTGCCCGAGGACTTGTTGCTGGGTAACGAGGGCGCGGGCTATCGCATCGCTCTTGCCAATCTCGAAGCCGGACGTATCGGCATCGCGGCGCAGTGCGTGGGAATGGCGCGGGCGGCACTGGACTGCGCAGTGGCTTATGCGCGGGAACGCGAGGCTTTCGGCAAGCCACTCACCGAGCACCAGGCGGTGCTGTTTCGCTTGGCGGACATGGCGACGGAAGTGGAGGCGGGCCACCATTTGGTATTGGCTGCCGCGGCGGCACGCGATGCGGGGCAGCCATGCCTGCAGCAAGCCTGCATCGCGAAACTCTTCGCTTCGGAGATGGCGGAACGCGTGGCCTCGCAGGCGCTGCAGGTGTTCGGCGGCTACGGCTACGTGGAAGATTATCTGGTGGAAAAGATCTACCGCGACGTACGCGTGTGCCAGATCTACGAAGGCACGTCGGACGTGCAACGCATGCTCATCGGGCGCCAGTTGCTGGAAAGCTAGTCCGCGCGGCGAACCGCGTTGCGCGCGGGCTGGAGAGGCTCAGTCGGCAGCGGTACCCGTCAAGCGTCGCGCGGCACCCACGATGTCTTCGAGCGTCGAGCCGGGCGGGTAGACCTCGACGTCCAAGGCCTTCAGCCGCTTCACGGCCCAGGGCGCGATGACGCCCCCGCAGAAAATGGGCAGCTCCGGGCGAGCCGTGCGCAGTTCCGCTATGCAGCGTTCCGCCACACCCACGTGTCCACCGATGTTCAGGCCCACCAGGTCGACATCTTCGTCGATGGCGGCGCGAACGATTTCGGCGCCCGTGATCATGCCGCCGAGAATGACGTGGAAACCGCCGTCACGCAGGGCACGAGCCACCACGGAAATGCCACGCCAATGACCATCGAGCGCGGTCTTCACGAGCAGGATGCGCGGGGCATGGGCTGGCGGCGGCGGGCCGTCGTCCAGCAGGCTTTCCAGCGATTCGCTCATACCACCTCCGGCGTCTGCCAGTCGCCCCACACCTCGCGGTAGACGCTGCCGATTTCGCCGAGAGTCACCTCGGCGTCCAGCGCGTCCATCATGGCGGGCATGAGGTTCTGCGTGCCGCGGCAGGCGGCTTCCAGTGCGTGCAGTGCTGCCGTGGCGCCACGTTCGTGGCGCTCGCGCTTCACGGCGTCCAGTCGTTCGCGCGCCACGTCGTAGGCGTCGTTGACGCCCTCGAAGCCTTCTACCTCGAAAGCACCCACGTCATCCTTGAAGTCGGTGACGCCAACCACGGTGCGCGTACCATCCATTTCCTGCTGGAACCAGCCCACCTGGTTGTCGCGCGCCTGCTGGTGCAGCCAGCCGGTGTCGAGCGTGGCCAGGAAGCCACCACGCTGCTGGATTTGTTCGCAGAACTCCCAGCCGCGCTGCTCCAGTTCGGCTGTCATCGCCTCGATGTAGTACGAACCGCCGAGCGGGTCCGCCACGGCGTGCAGGTTGGTTTCATGGGCCAGCACCTGCTGAATGCGGACCGACATCTGGTGCGCGTGTTCGCTGGGGATGGAGATGGCCTCGTCGTAGCCCGACACGCCGAGCGACTGCGTGCCACCGAGCACGGCAGAAAGCGCCATGAGCGTACCGCGCACGATGTTGTTGAACGGCTGCTGGTAAGTCATGGCCGCACCGCTGGTGACGATGTGGATACGCATGCGCAGCGCGCGTTCGTCGGTGATGCCATAGCGCGTGGACAGCAGGTGATGCCACATCTTGCGGGCGGCACGCAGCTTGGCCGCGTCCTCGAAGATTTCCATCGTGGTGCGGAAATTGATGCCGCCGCAGCGGTAGGCTGCGGTGGTCAGGTCCATGCGTCCGCGACGCTTGATCTCATCGAGGTATTCGATGGCATTGGCCATGACGGCACCCAGCTCCTGCCAGGCGTTCAGGCCGGTGTCACCGCCGTTGTAGCCGGCGATGGACACGGGTACCCACTTGGGCAGGTGCTCGCCGCAGAACTCGATGATGTCCGCGTTCAGCCGCAGGCCGGGCGCGGTGGGAATCTGCTGCTTGGTGACGCAGCCGAGATAGGTGAGGAAGAAATCGCTCTGACCGGTGCCACCCAGTTCCGCCAGCGGTATGCCGCGGCGCTTGGCCACGGTCCAGTAAGCCGCCAGCGCGAACGGCGCGTGCTGCACCACGGCACCACCGGCATGACCGTAGGTGCTTTCGATGGGCAGGCCGTCGAGGCAGATGGCGGTATCGCGCACGCTTTGCATGACGGCGCCCGTCATGCCCACGTCTTCGCGCCGCGCGACCACTTCCGGGTGGTCCACGTTGTAGAGGTGGTCGGCGGTGTTGCGGTCGTGTTCCATCAGGAAGCCGGTCTCGCCGTTCTTCAGGAGGAACTTGATGCGCTCGTTCTCGTCTTCGGGCTTGCCGAAGCCCGACAGCTGGAAGATGCGCCAGGGCTTGGTGCGGTAACCCTGCGGGAAACAGCCGCGGTGAAAGGGAGCCTCGCCGGGACGGGACCCCATGACGGCACGGTGCGCGGCCGGCACGTCGTCCGGGCCGTAGCTGGCCTTCAGCGGGACGCCGGAGCGGGTGGTGAACAGAGGCTGCGAGCGCGGCTGTTTTTCCATGATGCCAACAATATACCCATGGTATAAAAAATCTACCACTGGTATTAAGGGCTGATTGACGGTTAATTTGTGGTCGTTGGCGTTGCGGTCCCCGTGACAGCCGCGCCGGCAGGCTGCATATTTCCGTTCCCGCCCACCAAAGAGCCAAAGAGGAAGCCAACATGCCCATGCCCAAGGTTCCGGTCCCCGATCTAAGCCAGCTGTTTTCGGTCGCCGGCAAGAACGTCCTCATCACCGGCGGCACGGGCGGGCTGGGCACCATGTTCGCCACTACCTTTTTGGCGGCCGGCGCCCGCGTGTGGATTACCGGTCGCAAGGCGGATGCCCTGGCGGCAGCCCGCGAAGAGCTCGCCCACCTCGGCCCCGTGGAAACGCTCGAAGGCGACCTAGCTACCGTCGAGGGCGTCAAGGCCATCGTCGAGGGCTTCCAGGCCCAGGCGGACCGCCTCCACGTGCTCATCAACAATGCCGGCCAGACTTGGGGTGCGCCGCTGGAGCGCTTCCCCGAGCGCGCCTGGGATTCGGTCCACCACGTGAACGTGAAAGCCCCGTTCATGCTGGCGCAGGGCCTGCTGCCGCAGTTGCTGGCGACTGCCACCGACGAAGACCCGGCGCGCATCATCAACATCGGCTCCATCTACGGCGAAGCCACCGAGGTGCAGCTGGCTTATTCCTATACCGCCAGCAAGGCGGCCATCCACCAGCTGACGCGTGTGCTGTCGCGCGAACTGGCGCCACGCCGCATTCTGGTGAATGCCATCGCCCCGGGCCTTTTCCACACGAAGATGACGGACTTCGTGATGAAACATGACTCCATGAAGGAGACCATGTTGCAGAACGTACCGTTGAACCGCTCCGGTACGGTGGAGGATATCGGCGGTCTGGCCTTGTTCCTTTGCTCCCGTGCGGGTTCTTACATGACCGGCAACATCATTCCGCTGGACGGCGGCATTCTCGCGGCGCACTGATGCAGGGCGCCCATCGACCGGGGCGTACCGGGCCTGCCTCGGCAAACCCCGGCGCCTCCACGGAGACATTTCATGCCAGCCGACGCCTACACCACGCTTGAACTCGAACACCGCGGCGCAGCGCTGTGGGTAACGCTGAACCGGCCGGAGGCCTTGAACGCCTTCACGGTGGAGATGGTCGACGAGTTGGCACGTCTGTTCACGGGCCTCGAGGCGGACCGCGACACGCGCGTGGTGGTCTTGCGTGGCGCCGGCCGCGCCTTCTGCGCCGGGCTCGACCTGAAGGACTTCCTGCCGCGACTGGAGGCGATGGACGCCGAGTCGGCCTTCGATTTCCAGCGGCGTCTGAGCCGCGTCTACGTGGCCATGCGCCGTTGCCCGCAGCCCATCGTGTGCCTGTGGCATGGCGCGGCTTCCGGCGGCGGTTTCGCGCTGGGGCTGGCTTCGGATATTCGGTACTGCACGCCCGAGGTGAAGCTGAACGCTTCCTTCGTGCTGGTGGGCCTGACGGGTTGCGACGTCGGCGTCAGTTGGTTGCTCCCGCGGCTCGTGGGGGCGTCCGTGGCCACGGAGATGCTGCTCACGGGCCGGACCATCGGCGCGGAGCGGGCGCACGCCATCGGTCTGGTCACCGAAGTGGTGCCTGGCAGTTCGCTGGAAGCCACCGCGGAGCGTGCCGTGGCGGAGATGCTGGGCGCGGCCCCCTTGGCTTTGCGCCTCACGAAGCAGGCGCTGCATTCCAATCTGGCGGTGCCAAGTTTCGAGGCCGCCATCGACATGGAGGACCGCCAGCAGACGTTGATGGCGCTCCAGCCGGAATTCGCGGCACGCATGCGCGCCTTCGCTGCCCGCGCCAAGCGCTGACCCCGTATGATGGCGCTCGGGTAGAGCCCGAGGCACCATCGTGGAATCGAACTTGCTGCGCGAGAGGTTTCGTCATCGGCTATTGGCCGGGGTGGCGGTGCTCTACGTCGTTGCCTGCACCACCATCCAGGCCACGCCGGCCTGGTGGCCGGCCGAACTCGTGGCTTTCCTGGCCAGCGGGCAGCCGGTGCAGTGGCTCCGCTGGGCGGCGGTTTGCGTGGTGGCCCTCGCCCTGACACGCCAGTGGCGGACGGTACTGCGTGTGCCGTTGGTTTTCCTGCTGGCAGCGCTTTTTCTGAGTGTGTTTTCCTCCCTGCTGCATTACTGGTGGCAGGCAAGCGGTGCTGCTCATCCCTTGCTGCCGGTCTTGCAAAAGCTGCTGTTGCTGCTGGGCTACGGGTGCATGGCCGGCGCCGTGCTCACCTTGCCCGCGCGCACGGATGCCACGCAGGACCACGCCCTCATCGCACTCGACTCGGCGCTCATTGCCACCGCGGGCGTGGTGCTGACCACCCTGTACTTCATTCTGCCGGGCGGCAGCGACTCCATTCGTGGCGAGACCGCGCAGAGCATGTTGGCCTGGCTGCAGGCAGACGCCTCGCCGCTTTTCGACCTGCTGTTGCTGCTGGTACTGCTCGCCAAGCCGCGCTCCGGCAAGACGGGAGCCTTGCAGGGCGTGTTCGGTGGCATCACCGTGGGCATGTCGCTGGTGCTGCTGGGCGATACCTTCGCCTTGCTGAAAGCCCACTTCGCCCCTGAACAGATGACTTTCCTTGCCAGCTTGTTCCGTCGTGCGGGTGTTGTCGGTTTCCTCTACGCCGGCCTGCGCGCCTTGCCGCCGCTGGGTGAATGGAAGCCGGGACGCCCGGCGCCGGTCGCGAAGCGCTTGTGGGTCTTGAGCTCCCTCGGCACGGTGTTGCTATTGGTCGCCTTGTTCTTCGAACAAATGGACCATGGCAACGACCAGCTCATGCTGCTGACCGTCGGCGCCACGGTATCGGCGGTACTGCTGCTCGCTCGGCAGGCATTGCTGCAGCGTCGACGCAATCTCTGGACGACCGACCAGCGCCGTGAACTGGAACGTCAGGTGGCCGAGCGGACTGCGGAGCTCGCTGCAGCCAAGTCGCGGCTGGAACTGCTGGCCAACGAGGACCCGTTGACCCTGCTGCCGAACCGGCGCGTGTTCGACGAAGCTTTGAACAGCGCATGGTCCGCTTGTGCTCGCGCGGAGCAGCCGCTGTCCGTGGCCTTGCTGGATATCGACCTGTTCAAGGCCTACAACGACCACTACGGCCACCCGGCGGGAGATGCTTGCCTGCAGCAGGTGGCCAATGTCCTGAAGCGTGTCGTGCGGCGCCGGACGGACCTGGTGGCGCGCTATGGCGGTGAAGAATTCCTGCTGCTGTTGCCGCAAACGGATGCGGCTGGTGCCGAGCTGTTTGCCGAACGTGTGCGGGCAGCCATCGAGGAAGCGGCGTTGCCGCACGCAGCCTCCACCGTGGCGGACTGCGTTACCGTCAGCATTGGCGTGGTTACCGTTCAGCCGGATGCGGTGTCGTTGCCGGAACGGCTGTTCTTCGCGGCGGATGCTGCTCTCTACGAGGCCAAGGCGGAAGGGCGCAACTGCGTGCGCGTCGGCAAGGCCTGAACGAAAGGGCGTTGGCGGGGCGCGTGTGCCCGGTGCTTCAACCGGCGCCAGGCAACAAGCGGGCCAGCAGGCCATCCCGTGCAGCGTGCAGGCCCTGTTCACCGGCCGTCACTGCGGCCAACGCAGTCTGGTAATGCTCGCCGCGCGCGAGCTTGCCTACCCGCTCTTCCAGCGCCCGCACCAGCAGGGCTTTCAGGGCCATGCTCAGGAACCGCGTTCGCCACGCAGCCAGGCCGCCGGTAGCGCCCAGATGCTCCCGGTGTGCGCGGATAGCGGCCCATACTTCGGGAACGCCTTGGCCCTCATGTGCACGAGTGCACACGATGGGCGGTTGCCATTGGCCGGGCTTCGGCATGCCCAGCAGATGTTCCAGATCGCGTCGTGATTCCTCGGCGCCCGGGCGGTCGCATTTGTTCAGCACGAAGACGTCGGCCACTTCCATCAGCCCGGCCTTTGCCGCCTGGATTTCATCGCCCCAGCCGGGGTTCAGCACCACGACTGTCGTGGCAGCGGCCTCGGCGACGTCCAGTTCCACCTGCCCGACGCCGACTGTCTCCAGCAGGAGCCAAGGCCAGCCGGCGGCATCCAGCGCGCGCAGTACCAACGGCGTGAGCAGCGACAGGCCGCCGCCGTGCGCGTCGGCTGTCATGGAACGAACGAAGACCCGCGGGTCGCCTGCCACATGGTCCATGCGCAGGCGGTCGCCGAGGATGGCCCCGCGAGTCAGCGGCGAACTCGGGTCGAGCGCGAGCACCGCCACGCGGTCGTCGGCGGCGAGACTTTCGCGTAGCAAAGCACCCACCAGCGTGCTCTTGCCCGCACCTGGTGCGCCGGTGATGCCGACGGTGTAGCCCTGCCCGCCGTGGCGGGCCAAGGCGGCGTCCAGCTCGCCCGCCGCCGTGGGCTGGCGCTCGAGCAGCGTGATGGCCCGCGCCAACGCGGCCCGGTCACCGTTGGCGACGCGGGCCGCGAGTTCCTGCGGGCTTTGCTGGGCGCGCGTCGGGTTCAGAGCGCCGACCGCAGGAAGTCGACGAGAGAGTCGGCATCCGGCACCGGGCGCGGGTTCGTGCCGCACCAGATGTCCTGGAAGATGTAGCCCGTCAGGCCCTTCAGGTCTTTCTCGGCCACGCCGACTTCGCCGAGGCTGCGCGGCATGCCGAGGCTGCGGATGAGGCGGTCTGCCAGCACGCTCGCGGGCGTGTTCGGCTCGCCCAAGGCCTGGCTGATGAGCTTCTGGCGGTGACCGTTCACGGGTTCGTTGAAGGCCAGCGCGAACGGCGCCATGACGCACGAGGTGTAGCCGTGCGGCACGTCGAACGAACCGCCGAGCGCATGGCCTGTGGCATGGCTGATGCCCATGGGCAGACCGGCGACGATGGCGATCATGGAGCACCAGGCGCCGATCTGCGCCTTTTGGCGCGCCTCGAGGTCCGCCGGGTTCGCCTTCACTCGCGTGAGGCCTTCCGACAGCAGGCGCAGGCCGTTCAGTGCCTCGCCATCCCAGTAGTCGTTGGAGCCCAGCGAACCCAGCGTCTCGAAGCAGTGGTCGAGGGAACGCACGCCCGTGGACAGCCAGATCCATTCCGGGGTGTGCACGGTAACTGCCGGGTCGAGGATGATGGCGCGCGGCGTCATGGCCGGGTGCACATAGGCCTGCTTGACGTTCGTGACCTTGTCCGTGGCGCCGGACAGCGGGTTGAATTCGCCACCGGACAGCGTCGTGGGAATGATGACGACCGGGATGTCCGGGCCTTCGAAGACCGGTGCCGTCACGGTGCGGTCGGCATTCACGACCACGTGGTAGGGTTCCATGGCCTCCGGGCTGTCGAGGCCGTGCTTGAGGCAGATGGCAGTGATCTTGGTGCAGTCGGTGACCGAGCCACCGCCCAGCGAGGCGAGCATGTCCGGGGCGACGGCGCGGGCCGCGCGCGTGGCGGCGATGACGTCTTCACGCGGCACATGCGGACGCACGCTGTCGTAGATGCCGACCAGCTTGCTGCCGAGGGCGCGCTCGATCTTCTGCACCTCGTCCGTCTTGTGGCGGAGCGTGTTGCTGCAGATGAGGAAGACGCGCTTGGCGCCGAGCCGTTCCGCTTCGGCGGCGAGGGCTTCGGCGCAGGGCCGGCCGCTGTGGACGAACTGGAGCGGGCTCAAACCGATGGTCGTCTGGTACATGGCGCAGGTCTCCGTGGCCGGGTTCGCCGGATTGTAGTGATGCTACCAATCGTGTACAAATAATTACCGATAGGCAACTACTAACACCTTCGGTAATTTTCTTGCGCTGCGGCAGCAACGGCGCCGCCAGTGCTACCCGGAGACTGCCATGACTACCCCGGCCGCCGCCACCCATCACGATACCCGAGTGCCTGCCCGCGAAGTCTGCGTGGTGCGCTACCTCATCGACCGCTGGGCTACCGAGCGCGGCGAGCAGGTCTATGCCGTGTTCGACGGCGGTGTCACCTTCACCTACGCCCGCCTGCGCGAACGCGTGGTGGCCGTGGCTGCGGGCCTGCAAGCCCAGGGCGTGCGTCGTGGCCAGCACGTGCTGGCCTGGCAGCCCAATACGCCCGACATGCTGCTCACGTTCTTCGCCATCAACTATCTCGGTGCGGTGTACGTCCCCATCAACACCGCCTATCGCGGCGGGTTGCTGGAGCATGTCATCGACAATTCCGACGCCGAAGTGGCGGTGGTGCACACGGACCTCGTGCCGCGTCTGACGGGTGCGAATCTCGCGCGCCTGCAGCGGTTGGTGGTCACTGGTACGGCGGCCGGCGCGGGCGTGCCTGCCGACTGCCCCCTGCCCTGGGCGCCGTTCGAGTCGCTGAGCGGCTGCGCGGAAGATTTGCTGCCGCTGGAGCGGCCCATCGAGCCCTGGGATACGCAGTCCGTCATCTACACCTCGGGAACGACAGGGCCTTCGAAGGGCGTGCTGTCGTCGTACCTGCACATGTACACGAACCCCGGGCCCGAGGCCTGGCCGTGCATCACCGGTGAAGACCGCTTCCTGGTGAACATGCCCATGTTCCATATCGGCGGGCTCGGCCTGTCTTTCGCGATGCTGGCGCGCGGCGGTTCGATGGTGATGCCGCAGGCTTTTTCCACGGACCGCTTCTGGACA
>JBEGRA010000138.1:0-3249 GCA_041180705.1 Pseudomonadota bacterium
CGCCACGCGGGCGACGGGAGCGACGACGACGACGACGCTTGGCGGGCGTTCCTTCCGCAGCCACCTCGTCCGCCGCATCGCCGTCGTCATCGGCTTCCTGGCCGGCCGCTTCGGCGTCGCCAGCGTTCTGGCCCGCGCTGCGAGCATGGGTCGAAACGCCGAGGTCCAGCGCCATCTCGACGCGCTCTTCTTGCGGAGCCAGTTGCACGTCCGTCCAGAACTTGGCGAGTTCCGGGTCGGCGAGGCCAGCTTCCGCACGCAGCACGAACAGATCGTAGGCGGCACGGAAACGCGGGTGGTTCAGCAGCGCCAGCATGCGCTTGCCGTCGCGTCGCTCGAATTTCGGCTGCATCACCAGCAATTCGCGCAGCGGCAAGGTGAACCGCTTGGGGATGGCGATACGCTTTACCTGAGCCGACACAACTTCGTCGCAGGCATCGCCCAGCGCTTGCCCGAACGCCGAGGACGTATGAGCCAGCCCCGGGTGCCGACGCTGCGCGAGCGCGTCGATGGCCGGATACAGCAGGGTGGCGAACAGGAATGTCGGAGTGACGGGACGGTCCGCCGCGATGCGGGCATCGCCACCGGCAAGCCCCGCGCCGACGAACTCGCGCCAGCGGCCCGAGGCATCGCCATGCAGCGCTGAATGCAGCGAAGGGAACAGCGGCGCCAGAAGGTGATGCCGCTCCAGCACTTCGAGCGTGTTGCGAGCATGACCCGCCAGGAAGAGCTTCAGGGTTTCATCGAACAAGCGGGCCGGCGGAACGCTGGCCAGCAACGGCGCCAGCGCACGCATGGGGGCTTCGGTTTCCGGATGAATTCTGAAGCCCAGTTTGCCGGCGAAGCGTACGGCGCGGAGAAGCCTGACGGGGTCTTCGCGGTAACGCTGCTCCGGGTCGCCGATGAGTCGCAGCACGCGGTCACGCACGTCTTGCACACCACCGACATAGTCCCAAATGGAGAAGTCGGCAATGTTGTAGTACAGCGCGTTGCAGGTGAAATCGCGACGCCAGACGTCGTCGTCGATGGTGCCGTAGACGTTGTCGCGCAGCAGGCGCCCCGCTTCGTCGGTAATGCGCACCTCGGCCGACGGCCGTCGCAACTCGGCGTGGAGGTCTTCGGCCGGATGCTCGTCGTCCGTTTCTTCGGGAGCAGCCGCAGCACGGAAAGTGGCCACCTCGATGATCTCGCCGTTCCAATGCACGTGGGCCAGACGGAAGCGGCGACCAATGAGACGGCAATTGCGGAACACGCGACGGAGATCTTCCGGATGCGCGTCGGTCGCAATGTCGAAGTCTTTGGGGGCCAACCCAAGCAGCAGGTCGCGCACGCCGCCACCCACCAGAAATGCCTGATAGCCCGCGTCTTTCAATCGATAGAGCGTCTTAAGCGCCGCAGTCGAAATGGACGCCCGGGAGATGGGGTGTTCAGCGCGCGAGACAATCGCGGGGGTTGAGTTGGCCTGCATAAATGCTATGATAGCAGGCTATCGCGAAGCTCCCATCGTCTAGAGGCCTAGGACACAGCCCTCTCAAGGCTGGTACGAGGGTTCGAATCCCTCTGGGAGCGCCATTTGCTCGGTCGCTCAGCGGCTCGCAGTGTTGAAGTGGGCCTTGTGCACCCCTCACGCTCCCCGCTTCACCGGCTCCACCGACTCCCGCACCAGCAGGCAAGGTTCGAAAACCTCCTGCACCTCGACGCCTTTTTCCCCGTATACCGTCTTCATTACCCAGTTCACGGCCATCCGACTCATGTCTGCCACCGGGTAATCGATGGTGGACAACTTGGGGTGCACGTAGCGCGACATCGGCGCGTTGTCGAAGCCGATGAACGACAAGTCGCCTGGAACCTTCAGCCCCCGGTCACGGACGGCAGCCATCGCCCCGACCGCCATCTCGTCGTTGGCGCAAGCCACTGCGGTAAAGCGCACCCCCTTGCCCAGGAGACGCACGACGGCGTTGCTTCCACCCACCTCGTGATAGTCGCCCTCGTAGAGCAATTTGTCATCGAACGCAACGCCATATTCGGCCAGCGCCCGTTTGTGGCCCGCCAGACGCTCGCGTGCGTCGGTCCAGTCCAAAGGTCCGGAAATATAGGCAATCTCACGATGCCCCATCTGGAGCAGGTAACGACTCGCCATGTAACTCCCGTACTCATTATTCAGGCTGATGCAGTTGCCTTCGAGCCCTGCGAGACTGCGATTGATGAGTACGAATGGAACCGGGAAGTTCTCGGGATCCAGCAAAAACCGGTCCGAGACCGCTTCTGCATGAATGATGAGGGCATCGCAATTCCGCCCGACCAGGAAGCGGATACCTTCCTGTTCGCGAGTAGCGTCGCTATGGCCAGCCGTGAAAAGCACGAACTTGCCCGCTTTGCGCAGTTCTCGCTCGATGACCGACAGCATCGCGCCGAAAAACGGGCCGTGCAATTCCGAAACCAGCACGCCAACGCAATTGGAACGGCTCGAAGCCAGAGACTGCGCAATCGAGTTGGGGCGGTATTGCAGTTCCTCCATCGCCACCAACACCTTGCGGCGCGTCTTCTCGCTCACCACGCCGCTGCCATTGATGACACGCGACACGGTAGCCAGAGAGACCCCAGCCAATTCGGAGACTTCGTAGATGGTGGCCATGTCTGATTGCTACTTCCCGCCCGGCGCGGCCCCAGGCAGCGCACGGAGATACTCATGGTGCGCGGGTTGCTGTCCCGCAAGCAGTGCGATGCGGCCGCGCACGCGCGCCATCAAGGCAGTCAATTCCCGGTCGCCGATTGTACCGGCAAATGGGTGGAATGTTCCGGGTACCAGCCCCTGCCCCACCATCACCGATGTCCACGATGTTTCTGAAAACAGCTCGTTATCGTCGCGGAACACTTTGCCGCCGGCAGCAAACATTTCCAGCTTGTGACGCAAACTATCCGGAACGGGCATCTCGCGGCACTCGCGCCAATAAGCGGTGTCGTTCCGTGCGGTGAGGTGGTAGTGGAGAATGATGAAATCGCGAATATGCTCGATCTCCACCCGTACTTCACGGTTGAACTGATCGATTTCCCGCTGGTAGTTGGCTCCAGAAGGAAACAGTTTGATCAGCCTGATGATGCTGTTCTGGACAAGATGGATGCTGGTGGACTCCAGCGGCTCCAGAAAGCCGCTGGCCAACCCAAGCGCGATGCAATTCCGGTTCCACTGCCGTAGACGCCGGCCAGTCCGGAAGCGAATGACTCGGGGTTCGGTAATGGCCCTGCCAT
>JBEGRA010000139.1:0-7019 GCA_041180705.1 Pseudomonadota bacterium
CCGGCTTGTTCATCGTCCGCTGGAACGACCGAACCTTGAACGCGGACGCCTACGTGCGCTTCACCGAAGATTTCGAAGGCAAGGTCACGGGCCTCGGCATGCAGTCCGTCTCGGACGCGACAGACTTCAGCTTCGACTTCACCGACTTGGATTTCCGTCGCATGCCTTGATCGATGCCTTGCCCGTCACTCCCATTCGATGGTGGCGGGCGGCTTGCCGCTGATGTCTCGGTCCTTACGGGGCGCTCGACAGTAACATCCGTGTTATCTGCCCAATGAACTCGGCGTTCGCCTTGTTCACCGCTTTCTCTACCTCCGGCCCGGATTTTTCGTCCGCGAAATTCGTTCTCGCCTTGCTGCTCAGCAGCGTTGGAGGAACGGTAAGTGCAATCGACGGTGAGTAGACGGTACGGACCGACAGCGGCCTTTCGTCCAGTACGGCCTCTATTTCGATGATGAAGGGCGGATAGTCGTTGGTGAGTTCCGAGGGGTGGAACCATCCGTCAGGCGTTTCCTGCTGGCTGCACTTCGCTGCAATCTGCCGCTTGCCCGTCGTCACTGCTCCTACGCTGCCCGCCACCACACTGTCGACCACATCCGAGCGGTAAGCCGCTTCGTTGAAGTACACCTGGTACGACTTCAAGCGAATGGTGTGGCCGTCAAGCCGAGAGCCCAGCGAGGAACGCAGTTCCGCCTCAAGCTTGATGACTCGATCGAAGGTGCGGCCCTCATCGCTGAAGACCCGGATGCCAAACCCACACGACCACGCGTTAGTGGACAGGAACCGCGGCCGATCCTCTTTCGGAGGGCGTTCGTTCAAAAACACGAAGCCAGTAGCCGCTTGGGACGGTACACCAGGGGCAAACAGCGCGCCAAACAGGACAAAGACGGAGAACTGGCGCTTCCATGCGAACGGTAGGGGTTGCCGGTCCACACTCACGTCCTCTTCCCAGGCACTCGGCCCGGCTCACTCCCACTCGATCGTCGCAGGCGGCTTGCCGCTGATGTCGTAGACCACGCGGCTGACGCCGGCGATTTCGTTGACGATACGCAAACTCACCTTCTCGAGCAGTTCGTAGGGCAAGCGCGCCCAACGGGCTGTCATGAAGTCGATGGTTTCGACCGCGCGAATGGCAATGACCGGCGCATAGCGGCGGCCGTCGCCCGTCACGCCCACGGACTTGACCGGCAGGAACACGGCAAAGGCCTGGCTCGTCTTGTCGTACCAGCCAGCCTTGCGCAGTTCTTCGATGAAGATGTGGTCCGCGAGACGGAGCGTGTCCGCAGCGGCCTTCGTTACTTCACCCAGAATGCGCACACCGAGGCCAGGCCCCGGGAACGGGTGGCGGTAGACCATTTCGCGCGGCAGGCCGAGTTCGACGCCGATACGGCGCACCTCGTCCTTGAACAGTTCACGCAGCGGCTCCACCAGCTTCAGTTTCATGTGTGCCGGCAAACCACCCACGTTGTGGTGGCTCTTGATGAGATGGGCCTTGCCCGTCTTCGCGCCCGCAGACTCGATGACGTCCGGGTAGATGGTGCCCTGCGCCAGGAAGCCGACGCGCTCGTGTTCGGCAGCGCCTTCACCGGCTAACTTGTTGGACTCTTCGTCGAACACCTCGACGAACAGGCGGCCGATGATCTTGCGCTTGGCCTCCGGGTCCGCCACGCCGGCGAGCTCGCTGAGGAAACGCTCTTCGGCATCCACGCGAATGACCTTCACACCGAGGTTCTCGGCGAAGATGGCCATGACCTGGTCACCTTCCTGGTGGCGCAGCAGACCATGGTCCACGAAGACGCAGGTGAGCTGGTCACCGATGGCCTTGTGAAGCAGCGCCGCCACGACGCTGGAGTCCACACCGCCCGAAAGCCCGAGCAATACGCGGCCCTGGCCCACCTGGGCACGCACGCGCTCGATGGCGTCGGCAATGATGTTGCCGGGGTTCCACGAGTGTCCACAGCCGCAGATGTCGTGCACGAAGCGCGAGTAGATGCGCTCGCCCTGGGTGGTGTGCGTGACTTCCGGGTGGAACTGCAGGCCGTAGTAATGGCGCGTTTCGTCCGCGATGCCCGCGATGGGCAGGTCCGGCGTGGATGCGATGATCTTGAAACCGGGCGGTGCTTCGACGACGCGATCGCCGTGGCTCATCCACACGTCGAGCAGGCCGTGACCTTCAGCGTTCACGCGGTCTTCGATGTCGCGCAGCAGCGCCGAATGGCCGCGAGCGCGAATTTCGGCGTAACCGAATTCTTTCGAATCGTGGGCTTCGACCCGGCCGCCCAACTGGTGAGACATGGTCTGCAAGCCGTAGCAGATGCCGAGCACCGGCACGCCCAGATCCCACACTGCCGCCGGAGCGCGCGGCGTGCCTTCTTCGGTGACGGTTTCCGGGCCACCGGAAAGGATGATGCCCTTCGGACCGAAGGCGCGAATCTCCGCGTCGGTCATATCCCAGGGGTGCAGTTCGCAGTAAACGCCAAGCTCGCGAACGCGACGGGCAATCAACTGCGTGTACTGCGACCCGAAGTCCAGGATGAGCAGGCGGTCGGCATGAATGTCGGTCACTTCTAAACCCCGGAAACTGGAAATGGCAGCGGGCAGCGCAAGGCTCATCAGCCGATGCGATAGTTCGGCGCTTCCTTGGTGATGGTCACGTCGTGAACGTGGCTTTCCTTCACACCGGCGTTGGTGATGCGCACGAACTGCGGACGGGTACGCATGGCTTCGATATTCTCGCTGCCGGTGTAGCCCATGGCGGCCTTCAAGCCACCGCACAGCTGGTGCACGATCTTCACCAGACTGCCCTTGTAGGGCACGCGACCTTCGATGCCTTCCGGCACCAGCTTTTCGAGTTCGCTGGTGGTGTCCTGGAAGTAGCGGTCGGAAGAGCCGTGGCGCTGCGCCATGGCACCGAGCGAACCCATGCCGCGGTAGCTCTTGTACGAACCGCCCTGGTAAAGCTCCACTTCGCCCGGGCTTTCTTCGGTGCCCGCGAACATGCCACCGAGCATGACGCAGTTGGCGCCGGCGGCGATGGCCTTGGCCACGTCGCCGGAGAAACGAATACCGCCGTCCGCGATGAGCGGCACACCCGTGCCCGCCAGCGCCGCGGAAACATTCGAAACGGCGCTGATCTGCGGCACGCCGACGCCGGCCACCACGCGAGTAGTGCAGATGGAACCGGGGCCGATGCCCACCTTCACGCCATCCGCGCCGTGGTCCACGAGGGCCAACGCAGCTTCCGCGGTAACGATGTTGCCACCCACCACCTGCAGGTCGCCGTAGCGGGCCTTCACCAGCTTCACCATCTGCAGCACGCCGCGCGAATGACCGTGGGAGGTATCGACCACCACCATGTCGACGCCGGCTTCCACGAGCTGCGCCACGCGGTCGAGCGTATCGGGGCTGGTGCCAACCGCCGCGGCCACGCGCAGACGGCCGCTGCTGTCCTTGGCGGCGCGCGGGAATTCCTGTGCCTTCTGGAAGTCCTTCACGGTGATCATGCCGGTGAGGCGGCCAGCGGCGTCCACCACCAGCACCTTTTCGATACGGTGCTTGTGCAGCAGGCCCAGTACTTCGCTCTTCGGCGCGTTCTCGCGCACCGTGACCAGCCGTTCCTTCGGGGTCATCACGTCCGCCACCTTGGCGTCGAAGCGGTTTTCGAAGCGGAGGTCGCGGGCGGTGACGATGCCCACCACTTCGCCCGAACCATTCACTACCGGCATGCCGGAGATGCCCTTGGCGCGGGTGAGTTCGATGACGGCACCGACGGTCTGGTCCGGGGTGACCGTGATGGGGTCCGAGATGATGCCCGTCTCGTACTTCTTCACGCGCAACACTTCGCGGGCTTGAGCTTCGGCCGACATGTTCTTGTGAACCACGCCGATGCCACCTTCCTGCGCCAGCGTGATGGCCAGACGGGCTTCGGTGACGGTGTCCATGGCGGCGGAGACGAACGGGATGTTCAGGCGGATGCCGCGCGTGAGCTGTGTCGAAAGGTCGACGTCGCGTGGCAGTACTTCGGAGTACGCCGGCACGAGCAGGACGTCGTCGAAGGTAAGTGCTTCCTGGATGATGCGCATGATGAGCCCCGGGCGTCTGGCGACCCTGCGGCGGGGCCTCCTCGGGGTTGGACCCGGGGAGCTGCCTTCGGAAGGCGGCGGGCTCCGCCGATTGGGAGCCTTGGATGAACGATAGTAAAGCGCGCGATTCTACATTCCCGCCACCCCGGGGACAACTTGAAACGCGGCAGCGGCGACAGTCCGGCCCTCAGGCCGTAAAGTAGGCACATGCCTCCCGCCAGCAGCGCCTTCGACGAACCTCACGCCCTCCCTGCTACCGCGGGCGCCCCGTCTGCCCCGGCCGGCGGTGGGCGAGATATTTTCACCGTGTCCCGGCTCGTGGGTACCGCCCGGCTGGCGCTCGAACGGGGCCTCGGCGTGCTGTGGGTGGAAGGGGAAATTTCCAACCTTTCCCGTCCGGCCAGCGGTCACTGGTACTTCACCTTGAAGGACGGCCAGGCGCAGGTGCGCTGCGCCATGTTCCGCCAGCGCGCCATGCTGGTCCGGCAGCCCCCCCGCGATGGTCAGCAAGTGTTGCTGCGCGCCCGCACCACGCTTTACGAAGCCCGCGGCGAATTCCAACTCGTGGTCGACAGCCTCGAGGACACCGGTGAAGGCCTGCTGCGCCGGCGCTTCGAAGAACTGAAGGCCGGGCTCGAAGCCGAGGGACTATTCGCTGCCGCCCGCAAACGAGGCCTGCCCACCCTCCCCCGCGCGGTCGGCATCGTCACCTCGCCCAGCGGTGCGGCGGTACGCGACATCCTGCACGTGCTGGCGCGCCGTTTCCCGTCCGTCCCGGTCATCATCTACCCCACGCAGGTGCAGGGCGCAGGCAGCGCGGCGCAGATCGTCGCCGCCATCCAGGCAGCCGGTCGGCGCGCCGAAGTGGACGTGCTTGTCGTCGCCCGTGGCGGTGGTTCGCTGGAAGACCTGTGGAGTTTCAACGAAGAAGCGGTGGCACGCGCCATCGTGGCCTCGCCCATCCCGGTGGTGAGCGGTGTGGGGCATGAAACGGACTTCACCATCGCGGACTACGTGGCCGATGTGCGCGCTCCCACGCCTTCAGCAGCAGCCGAACTCGTGGTGCCGGATGTAGCCGTGTGGCGCCGCCGCATGGTGTTGGCCGCGCGCCGCCTGCTGCAGGTCCAGGAACAACGGCTGGACCGCGTGGCAGACCGCGTTCGCTGGCTGGCCGGAAGGTTGGACCAAGCCGGTCCCGCGCCCCGTTTGGAGCGCATGGCCCAGCGCCTCGACGAACTGGAACGTCGCTTGGGCGCCGCTCTCCCCGCCCGCTTCGCACGGCAGGCGAGGCACGTCGCGGACCTGCAGCATCGGCTGAGTTCTTGTTCGCCGGCACGGCGCCTGGCCGCGCTGACGCAGCGCGAGGCCAGCCTGCGTCAGCGGCTGGTCGCCGTGGGCCCGGCCATGGTAGCGCGTTCGCGCCAGCGCCTCGCCTTGGCAGTACGCACACTCGATACCATCAGCCCCTTGGCTACTCTCGCGCGTGGCTATGCCTTGGTGACGGACCGCGACGGCCAACTCGTGACCGACAGCGCCAAGCTGGCACCCGGGGACCAGCTGGAGGTGCAACTCTCGCAGGGCACCGTCGTGGCAGAAGTCCGGGGCGTGCGAAAATAGCCGCAATGGCTTGTCCGACTGCGGCAAGCAGTTGCATCAGCAGGTGGTTTACATGTCCGAGAAGCGTTTCGAAAAAATTCTGTTCGCCGCCCGTTGGCTGCTGGCCCCCATCTACCTCGGCCTGTCGCTGGCGCTGTTGGCGCTCGGCGTGAAGTTCTTTCAGGAAGCCTTCCACGTCGTGATGCACGCGCCTGAGCTGAGCGAAGCCAATCTGGTGCTCACCGTGCTGGCCATGATCGACCTGTCGTTGGTTGGCAGCCTGATCGTGATGGTGATGTTTTCCGGCTACGAGAATTTCGTTTCGCGCATCGACGCCGAAGGCACCGATGGCCTCGGGTGGCTGGGCAAACTGGATGCCGGCACCCTCAAATTGAAGGTGGCCGCGAGCATCGTGGCCATTTCCTCCATCCACCTGCTGCGCGTGTTCATGTCAGCGGAAGAACTGCCGAACGACAAGATTCTCTGGTACGTGGTGCTGCACCTGACGTTCGTCGTTTCGGCCTTGATGATGGGCGTGCTCGACCGCATCGCGTTTGCGTCGCATCGGGAGCATTGAAGAGTCGCGAGCCCTGAAGAGTCGCGAGCAAGCTCGCTCCCACAGCAAGCTCGCTCCTACAGGGCCAATTCAGCGCTTGTTGCGCTTGATGAGCCGACGACGCTTGCGCACCTGGCGCGGCGTCAGTTCGTTGCGGCGCCCGGCAAACGGGTTTTCCTCGCCGCGGAACTCCACCTTCACCGGCGTGCCCACCAGCTTGTAGGCGGTGCGGTACATGTTCACCAGATAGCGGCGGTAGGTGTCCGGCACGCTTTCCGTCTGGTTACCGTGGATGATGATGAGCGGCGGGTTGCGTCCACCCTGGTGGGCATAACGCAGTTTGATGCGGCGCCCGCGGACGATGGGCGGTTGATGCGCCACCATCGCGGACTCTAGCAGGCGCGTCAGTTCCTTGGTCGGCAATTCCTTCATCGCCGACTCGTACGCCGCGTCGATGGAACGCAGCAACTCGCCCACGCCCGTGCCGTGGCGCGCGGAGATGAAGTGCAACGGCGCGTAGTCCACGAAGGGCAAACGCAGCGCGATCTGGTTCTTGATGTGCTCGCGCTGATCCTGCGCGATGTGGTCCCACTTGTTCACGGCGATGACGAGCGCACGACCGCGACTGGCCACGAAGCCCAGCAGGCTTGCGTCCTGGTCACCCACGGTCTCGCTGGCATCCAGCACGCCCACCACCACGTGCGCTTCTTCAATGGCCTGAAGCGTCTTGACGACACTGAATTTTTCGACGGCCCCTTCCACGCGCGCCTTGCGGCGAACACCGG
>JBEGRA010000140.1:0-4224 GCA_041180705.1 Pseudomonadota bacterium
CACGTAGACGTCCACCGGTACCACGCGGTCGCAGCCGCGGACCACGGCGTAGGAATAGTGGTAGTACCCGCCCCCGTTGGCGCAGGAGCCCATGCTGATGACCCAGCGGGGCTCGGGCATCTGGTCGTAAACCTTGCGAAGGGCCGGCGCCATCTTGTTGACCAGCGTACCGGCCACGATCATGACGTCCGACTGACGCGGGCTGGGACGAAACACGACGCCGAAACGGTCGAGGTCGTAACGGGCCGCACCGGCGTGCATCATCTCGACCGCGCAGCAAGCTAGGCCGAAGGTCATGGGCCACAACGAACCGGTACGGGCCCAGTTCATGACGGCGTCGACAGTAGTGGTGAGGAAGCCCTTGCCGGCCACCCCGCCCTCTTCACCGGCGGAATCGCCCTGCACGATATCGCGGGGGTCGGCCACGGCCGACGCGGTGGCGGTCAGTCCCATTCCAGGGCCCCCTTCTTCCATTCGTAAATGAAGCCGACCACGAGCACGCCGAGGAAGATTCCCATGGAAGCCAGACCGAAGGTGCCGATGGCATCCAGCGACACGGCCCAGGGGAACAGGAAGGCGATTTCCAGGTCGAAGATGATGAACAGGATGGCGACGAGGTAGTACCGCACGTCGAACTTCATGCGGGTGTCCTCGAAGGGCTCGAAGCCGCATTCGTAGGTGGAAGCCTTCTCGGCATCCGGATTGCGCGGGCCCAGCAGGAACCCGAGCCCGACGAGCACGACGGCGAGACCACCGGCGACCGCCAGGAAGATGAGAATGGGCAGATAGTTAGCGAGCATATCCAGCCTGTAGGGCGGGGTTGCACAAGGCCCCGTAAAGCGGGCGCATTCTAATGCATGCTCGCAGTGTGATGTAAGTCATATTTGTACGCATCCCCTACTTTTCCACGCGCGCCCCCGAATGGTGCAAGGGACGCTGCAAAAGCAGAGCAAAAAAAACCCGGCGCGGGGCCGGGTTTCTTGCTGGAGTTTCGTTCGACTGGTGCCTTCGGCCGGACTCGAACCGGCACGGGTTACCCCACTAACACCTCAAGCTAGCGCGTCTACCAATTCCGCCACGAAGGCAGTCGAGAAACTCCGAAAAAACTGATCAGGGAGCGGCGGGAGCTGCCGGGGCCGGAGCCACGGGAGCCGGAGCCACCGGCAAGGACGCGGGCGCCGCCGGAAGCACCGGAGCGGCCTTGTCCAGAACGCTGTCCTGAGCGGCCTTGGGGCGGTGAGCCGCCATGTACGCCAGCGACAGGCTGGTGATGAAGAACAGCGTGGCGAGCACGGCCGTGGTCTTCGACAGGAAGGTGGCCGAACCGCGCGCACCGAACACCGTGCCCGAAGCGCCCGAGCCGAAGCCGGCGCCAGCGTCGGCACCCTTGCCCTTCTGCATGAGCACCACGCCGATGATGGCGAGGGCCAGCACTGCGTGGACGAAAACGATGAACGACTGCAACACGAGTAGCGACTACCTTGTTGAACCGACCAGCCGCAGCCTAAGCCGCAGCGACCACCCGCAGGAACTCTTCTGCCTGCAACGACGCCCCACCAACGAGGCCGCCATCGACATCCGGCTGGGAGAACAGTTCATGGGCGTTGGACGCCTTGACACTGCCACCGTAAAGAATCCTTAGCTGGCCGCCCAGTATAGCATCTTTCTCGGCAATGCGAGCACGAAGCAACGAATGAACTTCCTGCGCCTGCGCCGGGCTTGCCGTCTTGCCGGTACCGATGGCCCACACCGGCTCGTAGGCCAGCACGGCTTTACCGAAGGCCGCGATTCCAGCGAGACCGACCACGGCTTCCAACTGACGCAGGATGACAGCGGCCGTGGCGCCCGCTTCGCGCTCTTCGAGCGTTTCACCGACGCACAGCACGGGAACCAGCCCGGCCGCCTGAGCCGCCAGGAACTTGCGCGCCACCAGTTCGTCGTCTTCGCCGTACAGCGCACGACGTTCCGAATGGCCGACCAGGACATGGGTGCAGCCGATGTCGCGCAGCATCGCGGCCGCCACTTCACCCGTGAAAGCGCCGTGGCTCTCCGCGCAAACCGACTGGGCGCCGACCTGAATGGGGCTGCCTTTCACCGCACGCACGATTTCCGCGAGATAGGGGAAGGGCGGGCATACCAGCACCTCGGCACGAGGTGCTTCCAAGCCTTCCAGCAAACCGTCGAGCAGACGCGTGTTGTCTGCACGGGAGCCGTGCATTTTCCAGTTGCCAGCGACTAGGGGACGACGTTCCATGCACTACTCCAGGGGGCGGGAGGCGGCGCGCATGCTATGCCGGCGCCGCCCCGAATGCAAACCCCTCGCGCGAGGTTCAGGCTGCGGCGGCGCGCACAGCCGTGGCCAACACCTCGGCCTCGGCCCGCGCGGTTTCCTCGTCGCTGGCCTCCACCATGACGCGGATGACCGGTTCGGTACCGGACGCGCGGAGGACGACGCGCCCCGCACCCGCAAGGCGGGCTTGCACCTCCGCCTGGGCACTTTGGACACCCGAGTCCGCCTTCAAATCCACGCGCTTGGCTGTGCGCACGTTGATGAGTACCTGCGGGTACTTCTCCATGCCGGCGACCAACTGCGCCAGCGACCGACCGGTTTGTTTCATGACTGCCAGCACCTGCAAGGCGCTGACGAGACCGTCGCCGGTCGTGGTGCGATCGAGGCACAGCAAATGCCCGGAGGTTTCTCCGCCGAGGATGCCCCCTTCCTCACGCAGCATGCCGAGCACGTAGCGGTCGCCGACATTGGCGCGGCGGAACGGGATGCCTTGGTCCCCCAGCGCTTTCTCGAGACCGAAGTTGCTCATGAGCGTGCCAACGACAGGGCCACGCAGAGTGCCTTCGTCCTGACGCGCGCGCGCCAGCACGTAGAGCAACTGGTCGCCATCCACCAAACGACCAAGGTGGTCCACCATGACCAACCGATCCCCGTCGCCATCCAGCGCAATGCCGACATGTGCGCGGGTACCAGCGACGGTCAACTGGAGGAGGTCCGGGTCCGTGGAGCCACAGCCGGAGTTGATGTTCCGCCCATTGGGGGAGCAACCGATGGGAATCATTTCGGCGCCCAGGTCTGCAAGGACGCGCGGCGCCACCTTGTAGCCGGCACCGTTGGCGCAGTCCACGACGACCTTGAACCCTTCTAGCTTCATGCCTCGCGGCAAGGTGGAGCGACAGAACGCACCGTAATCGTCCACTGCACGCTCCACGCGGCTGGCACGCCCCAGGGCGATGCTTTCGCGAGTGACTGGCGGTTCGTCGATGAGGGCCTCGATGGCTTCCTCGATTTCGTCCGACAGCTTGCCGCCGGCGGCATCGAAGAACTTGATGCCGTTGTCGTCGAAAGCGTTGTGCGAAGCGGAAATGACAACGCCGAAGTTGCAGCCGAAATGCTGCGTCATGAACGCGATGCCTGGCGTGGGCAAGGGACCGATGAGTTTGACGTCGACGCCGGCCGCCACGAAACCGGCCTCGAGCGCGCTTTCGAACAGGTAGCCGGACACACGGGTGTCCTTGCCGATGAGGACCGAGCCGCCGCCTTCCGGTGCCAAAACGCGGGCTGCCGCACTGGCAAGCCGCAGGGCGAAGTCCACGGTCATCGGGTGGGTTCCTACCCGGCCCCGCACACCATCGGTACCAAAATACTTGCGAGCCATTGTTCTTCCTCCCCCGGCGCGGCCAATGGGCGCGCTGCCATTCAAACGCGTTTCAGCGAGCCGCCGACCGTACAGCCGCCGCCAGCCGCACGGCATCCACCGTGGCGGCCACGTCATGGGCTCGCACTATATGCGCTCCGGCACGAACTGCCAGCGCCGCCGCCGCCACGCTTCCCGCCAAGCGCTCATTCACTGGGCGGCCAGTGACCGCACCGATGGTCGACTTGCGCGACAACCCCACCAGCGCCGGTACACGAGGCGGCAGAGCCGCCGGCAGTTCGGCGAGCAAACGAAGATTGTGTTCCAGGTTCTTGCCGAAGCCGAAGCCCGGATCGACCACGAGGCGATCTTCTGCGATACCCAGCGCGCGGCAGGCCTCCAGACGGGCCTGCAACCACACCCGGACTTCCGCGACGACGTCTGCGTACCGTGGCGACTGCTGCATGGTGCCCGGGTCGCCCTGCATGTGCATGACACACACGGCGGCGTTCGAAGCAGCAGCCGCTTCCAGCGCACCGGGCAGGCGCAACCCCCGGATATCGTTGATGAAATGGGC
>JBEGRA010000141.1:0-4657 GCA_041180705.1 Pseudomonadota bacterium
CCACCGGCAGGTAGGCGAAGGTGAACCACAGCAGCACGAACACCAGAATGGCGCCGAACTTCATGCGTTCGGCAAAGGCGCCGACGATGAGGCAGGGCGTGATGGCAGCGAACGTTCCCTGGAACACGACGTAGACGTATTCCGGAATGTAGACGCCCTTCGAGAAGGTAGCGGCCAGCGTCGTGCTGTCCACACCCTTCAGGAATAGTTTGTCGAGGCTGCCGAAGAACTCGTTGCCCGTGGTGAAGGCCACGCTGTAGCCGTAAACCACCCACAGCACCGTCGCCAGGCAGAAGATGATGAAGACCTGCATGAGCACCGACAGCACGTTCTTCGAACGCACCATGCCGCCGTAGAACAGCGCGAGGCCGGGAATGGTCATGAGGATGACGAGCAGCGTGGAGGTCATCATCCACGCGGTGTCGCCCTTGTCGGGCGTCGGCGGTGCACCCGCGAGCGCCAAGGGCGCGAACGAGGCGGCCATCAGGCCAAGCGCCGTGGCAACGCGACGCAGCGCGCTTCCCGGCGTAGTGGTTTGAGCGAGAGTGGGCAATTTCACGGAAGTCCCCTTCTTCACAGACTTGAGATCAAGAAACAATCGAAACCCAGCAGGGCTCGCGGACCGCTCATACGGCGTCCGGCCCCATTTCACCGGTGCGGACGCGGATGACCTGCGACAGCCCCAGCACGAAAATCTTTCCGTCACCGACCTTCCCGGTGCGCGCCACGTTGGCGATGGCTTCCACCACCTGCTCGCACACGCTGTCGTCGACGGCCAGTTCCACCTTCGTCTTCGGCACGAAGTCGACGCGGTACTCGGCACCGCGGTAGAGCTCCTTGTGGCCACGCTGCCGACCGAAGCCCTGCACTTCCGTGACCGTCACGCCCTGGATGCCCAGGTCCGTCACTGCCTGACGCACGTCGTCCAACTTGAAGGGCTTGATGATCGCGGTGATGAGTTTCACGACGTTCATCCTCCTTATGCGTGGTTGCGTGGGCGGGACAGTGCGTTTTGCCGCAAACGCACCACGAAGCGGCGAAGCCTTCCGGTGATGACGTCTGTAGCCTGACGTGAAAGGTTTTGCAGTTTCCGTGCCACCCGGCACGCAGCCCCGGTCAAAGACCGTCCGTCGCCCCTTTCCCGTGCAATCGCATACTGCTTGCGGGCAGCGGTGACGGCCCCACCGGACACCCAAGGAAGCCATGAAAAACAGCAACTTGTGCGCCATGCCCACTCACCGTAACGCCACTCCAAGAGGCACGGTCGCGCTGTACCCGCCGAGGGCACTCCGCCCTCGCCGCGCAGGCAGTCAGGTCTTTCATTCGCACCGGTTCGGCGCACCAAACCCAACCCAGTGCCCTGTTCGCCTGCACCGTTTTGGCGCAATGTGGGCCCGCGCAGGCATTTCCCGGTTGACAGGTAGGGCCCTCTACCGCGACGCTGCGCCCCAACCTCTGGAGCCCTTCCAAGATGAAATTCGACCCGCAAGCCCTAGACGATCTCGCCCGCAAGCTGGGCGAGGCCCTGCCGCCACAGTTCCGTGCGCTGCAGCAGGACATGGAGCAGAACTTCCGCGCCGTGCTGCAGGCCGGTCTGGCCAAGCTGGACCTCGTCACCCGACAGGAATTCGACGTCCAGGCCGGCGTGCTGGCGCGCACGCGCGAAAAACTCGAGGCCATGGAGCAGCGTCTGGCGGCACTGGAAAAGCAGCCCTGATTGACGCCGGTGGCCCGGCATGAGCCTGGCTACCGTTCTCACCCGCTGCCAATGGGGCGTGGAAGCGCCTCTGGTGCATTGCGAAGTCCATCTGGGCGGCGGCCTGCCCCACTTCCAGTTGGTGGGTCTGGCAGACGCCGGCGTTCGCGAAAGTCGCGAACGGGTGCGGGCCGCGCTCGAGACCTCCGGGCTGCAATTCCCCGCCGGGCGTGTCACCGTAAATCTCGCGCCGGCGGATATCCCCAAGGAGGGGGGCAGGTTCGACTTGCCGCTCGCCCTCGGTCTGCTGGCGTCTTCCGGTCAACTGGACCCGGCGACACTCGACGGGGTGGAGTTCTTCGGCGAACTGGCGCTCGATGGCGCCCTGCGTCCGGAGCGAAGTTTGCTGGTGTCCGCAGCCCGCGCTGCGGCCGCCGGGCACGCCATCGTGGTTCCGCGCGGCAACGTTCGGGATGTTCTGTGCGTCCCCGGCTTACGCGTCGCGGGCGCCAGCCACCTATCGGAAGTAGTGGCCCACCTCCGCGCTGAAGAGCCTTTGGGCTTCCATGCCGGGCGCCTGCCGGAAGCCGCCCCCACTTTCGTGGCAGACCTCGCCGACGTCCGCGGCCAACATCTGGCCCGGCAAGCTTTGGAAATAGCGGCGGCTGGTGGCCATTCCCTGCTGTTCGTCGGGCCACCCGGCACCGGCAAGACGCTGTTGGCAGACCGTCTGCCCGGCCTGCTGCCGCCGCTACCGGCCGCAGCCGCCTTGGAGAGTGCAGTTCTTCACGCGGCGGCCGGGCTGCCCATGCCGGCTTTCGGGCAGCGCCCCTGGCGTGCGCCTCATCATTCCGCCACCGCCATTTCGTTGGTCGGAGGCGGCCAGCCGCCACGGCCCGGTGAAGTTTCGCTGGCCCACCACGGCGTGCTCTTCCTGGATGAACTGGCGGAGTACCCGCGGCAGGTGCTGGATGCCCTCCGCGAACCCCTCGAGAGCCGCCGAGTATCGCTGGCACGGGGCCGCTGGCATGTCACCTTTCCGGCGGACACGCAGTTGCTCGCTGCCATGAACCCCTGCCCTTGCGGCTACCACCCGCACAAACGTTGCCGCTGTGGTGCGGGCAACGCCAGACGCTACCTCGCTCGGCTCTCCGGCCCGTTTCTGGACCGCCTAGACCTGCAGGTGGAACTGAAGCCGGCGCCCAACGAGAAGCTACCAACGGAGGAAACCGCCGCCCCTGCGCCCGAGCCGTCCTCCCGCGTTCGGGAACGTGTGCTGGCCGCTCGTGAACGACAGGCAGCTCGGGGGGCACTCAACGCACACCTGACGACGAGTGAATTACGCGACTGGGTGAAGTTGCCGGCCGCAGCCAGTGAGCTGCTCGAACAAACTGCCGGGAAACGCGGAATGTCCGCTCGCGCCTGCCATCGCACTCTGCGCGTGGCAAGAACCATCGCGGACTTGGCAGGCCGCGACGCGGTAGATACCGAAGAAGTGGGACTGGCGCTGCGCTTGCGCGGACTGGAAGCGCTGCTAGCCCAACAGCCCGCCCAGTACTAGGCGGGCTGCGGGCAGGGACTCACATCGCGACGATGTGATCCACGGCCTGCTTGACGAGGTCGTCGGTGAGGTCTGCACGACCACCACGGGCCGGCATGACACCCTTGCCGCCCTGGTAGCCTTCCAGCGCGTGCTTGTAGAGCGTGGCTTTGCCCTGAGCAATGCGCGGGGCCCAAGCGGCCTTGTCGCCAGCCTTCGGCGCACCCGCAATACCGGCGCCGTGGCAAGCCGAGCACACGGCCTCGTAAGTGGCAGCACCGTCCGCCGGCAGCGGCTGTGCCGCGACGGCCTTCGACGGGTCATCGGGCTGGATGGCGATGGCGCTGTTGTCCTGCCCGGCCACGGCAACCTGGCCCACGGGAGCGATGCGCTCGGCTACCAGAGCCGCTGCAGGGCCGACCTTGCCGGCGTACTGGCCCTGATGCTCGTAACCCGCGATGCGTGCCAGCACGAAAATGCCGATGGTGATGGCCACCAAAAGGCCGATTACCACGCTGAAAACGTTGAAGAAATGGTCGTCGTGCTTGCTCACGGGGCCCCCGGACGGAAAGCGATGGTTGAACTGGGCGGAACTCCGCCGCGCGCAAGTATACGGGGCGCGAGCGCACTGCAAAACCCCGGTTTGCCGAAAAGCTACCCGGCGCGAGAGGAGCGATACCAAGTTCGTCGCCTTTCAGCGCCGCTTTCGCACCCTGCCGCGCTCCCGACAACGGCCCGCGCGATGCTGTATCATTTCGCCTTCAGCGCTGCTTTCGCAGCCTGCCGCGCGCCCGTAGCTCAGCTGGATAGAGTGACGGTCTCCGAAGCCGTAGGTCGTGGGTTCGAATCCCGCCGGGCGCGCCACTCCTTCGCTTGCACCACCGCCGAACGGCGGATGAGAACCCACGACCATGAACAAGTGGGTTCGACGAGCCAGTGCGCAGCACTGGCGAAGGGCGCCGGCCATCGGCCGGCGATCCCGAGCGCAGCGAGGGACGAGGCCCGCAGGGCCGAGCAATCCCGCCGGGCGTCAGCGGCAGCTGCGCCGCCGGGCACGCCATTCCCCCGCCGAGCATCCTGCCGCCCGCTCGGCTAGCATCGCATCATGAACTTCCTGCCCCGCCTGCTGGCAAGCGCGTCACTCGCCACGCTCATCGTCTGCCCGAGCCTCACACAAGCCACCACGCTGGTCGCCTCCGGCCACATCACGGCCATGGACGCCACCGAGTACGGCCCCGACTGCCCACCGACGGAAATCTGCATGAGCTGGTTTTTCCGCTTCAACATCGATGTTGACCAGACCCTCAGCGGCGGAAAGCTGCCGGCGAAGATTCGTGCGGCACGGCTGCAGCATAGTCCCTTCACGCCCACCTATCTGCAGGCACTGCGACTGTTCGTACTCGAACCCATCGAAGACGCGG
>JBEGRA010000142.1:0-3657 GCA_041180705.1 Pseudomonadota bacterium
ACGGCGCGGCAACGTCTACCAGATGAACGAAGCGGGCTTCGACCCCGGTGACCGAGGGCACGGCGCCCTGCAGGCGCACCAGCAGTTGGTCGAGACGGAAGCGGGAAAGGGCGCTGGCGCCAGTCTTGAGAAGCATCAGTTTTTCCGGTCGCCGCCGGGCGGGCTGCCCGGTGGCATGAAGGGCATGGGGAATGGAGCGACATTGCCCCCTTCCAACGTGGCAATCTTGCTGACGCCCTGCGCCGCGGCGCGGGCGTTCACCTCGTCGATACGGAGGACGCTCTGCAGCGGCAGGTAAGTGCGCTTCACGCCCTCGAACTCGGACTTGATGCGTTCCTCGCCCGGGTCCACCACGAGCGTGGTGCGTTCGCCGAATACCAGTTGCTCCACTTCGATGAAGCCGAACATGGCACCCTGGCTCACCTTCTTCGCGAAGATTTCCCAGACCTTGCCCTGGTGGACGAACACGACCTTGAAAATGTGACGTTCAGCCATTTTTAGCCGGTGCCGATTGGGTATCTTGGAGGTGGGCAATTCTACACTCCGGGCGCCCCACCCGGGGGGGCCCCTGAAGGAGCGGACAATGGCCCTGCGCTTGCACCTGGTCAGCAAGCAGGCGGCGGACCTCGGCGAGGCCGCCACGGCGATCTTTGGCGTTCATGGCGGTCGGCTCGGCCGCGCCATGGACAACGACTGGCCTTTGCCTGACGAAAACCGCTATCTGAGCGCCCATCACGCCCACCTGGTCCATCAGGCCGGCGAGTGGAGCATCATCGACACCAGTTCCAACGGCGTGTGGCATAACCGCGAGCGGGACCCCATCGGTCGCGGCAACAGCCGCAAGCTCGCCCACGGGGACCGGCTGCGCTTCGGCGACTACGTGGCCATGGTCAGCATCGTCGCGGACAACGATTTCCCGCTGGAACAGGACCTCGTCGGCCGCGCCCCGGATGCGCTGGCCAAGGACCTCGCCCACGCCACCGAAAACCATCTGGGCGTGAATTTCGATATCCACAGCCTTCTTGACGGCAGCGGTCTCTTCGCGCGGCCGGGTGCGGCCAAGCCCTCTTCCCGGCGCGGGGTGCCCCCCGTTCTGGTGCCGGGCGCCAGCCGCCCGCCCGTCGACCTGCAGCACGACGAACCCCCGCTGCCGCCGGCCAATCCCGCACCGCCACCGACCGCTACCCAGTTGGCGTTCCGTAGCCGCTTGGCGGAGCCGGTCCCTGCCGCCGAAGTTCCCACCAACAACGCCGCCTTCGCCGCCTTCGGCCGTGGGCTGGGGTTGGACCTCTCCCGCGTGCCCCCGGCGCGGCAGGCGGAACTGCTCGCCACCGCGGGCCAACTCATTCGCGAATTCACGCTGGGGCTGATGGGCCAACTGCGCGCGGAACGCCAGCGAGCCGAACATCTCGGTGCGACGCCGCAACTGACAGCCCGCAACGCCAACCCGCTGGAAGCCCTGGAAGGAACCGACGAAGCGCTGCAGCGCCTCTTGGTGGAACCCGCGCAGCGTTTCATGGGCCCCGTGGATGCCGTGCGCGATGCCTACCAGGACCTGACCGCCAACCAGGCCCAGCACGATGCAGCCGTTCAGGCCGGCTTGAACCACCTGCTCGGGCAACTCGCCCCGGCGGAACTCGCCGCCCGCTTCGACCGCAGCCTTGGCGCACAGGGCATGGCGGGCGACACCACCCGCTATTGGCCGCTCTACCCCGACTTGCACCGCGCCATCACGCAGCGCCGCCGCGACGGCGTGCCTTACGCGTTCGCCGAAGGCTACGGCATGGCGCGGGATACGGAAGCGCTGGAAGCCGAACGCGCCACGGGCGCGGAAACGGATGTGAACGAGTCCACTGCCAACCGGAAATCGGGGCTGGCCGGCTGAGCTGACGGGGCCTCAGCGCCCACACGCCGGCCGAGTTTCAGGCCGGGTCCCAGCGCGCGGCTCCCAGCCGCTCTGCGATGAAAGCCACGAAGGCCGCGACCGCCGGCGCTTCAACGGCAGCCCGCGGGCGTACGGCGTGGATTGCCACGTCCCGCGAACCCTCATGGTCCGGCAGCACGCGAACCAGGCTGCCGGCGGCGAGCATCTCGCCCACGTCCCACAAGGAACGCAGCGCCACGCCGACACCCCCGACACAGAGCTCGCGCACGACTTCACTCGAATTCGTGCGCACCACGCTGTTGCCCATGAGTTGCACCGCCTGCTTGCCCCGCACCATCCGCCACGGCAATTGCCCATCGGCGGCGAGCAACCGGTGCCGCTGCGGGTCCGCCAGTTCCTTCAATGTTTCGGGGGCGCCAAAACGCTTGATGTAGGCTGGCGCGGCGCACAGCACGCGGCGACTATCGGCGAGGCGCGTAGCCACCAGGCTCGCAGATATCTCCGGGGCAATGCGGATGGCGACATCGATGCGGTCCGCGACCAAGTCGCTGAAGGTATCGGACAGTTCCATGCGCAGTTCCACCCGCGGATAGCGCTCCAGAAAAGCCGGCAGATGCGGCGCCACGTGCAGGCGCCCGAAAGACGTAGGGGCGGCCACGCGCAAGGGTCCCGCAGGGATATCGCCACCACCGGTCAGACGCTCCTCCGCGGCGCGAACAGCCTCCAGAATGGCGACGACATCAGCGTGGAAACGCTCGCCGGCGTCAGTGAGGGTGAGACGGCGCGTGGTGCGATGGACCAGTTTCACCCCCAGCCGCGCCTCCAGCCGGGCCAGGCGCTTCGACACCATGGCTGGCGACAACCCCATGGCACGCCCCGCGGCGGAAAGACTCCCGGCCTCCACCACTCGCGCCAACAGTCGGTAATCGGCATCCATCGGTTCGCTCTATCTTTAACTTTAAAGAAAAAGTAATTGCACTTTTTAGAGTCTACCGCCATGAATGCAACGACGCTATAAAGTCAGTACTGTCGCGGCTTGATGAATTCACCTCGAACTTCCGGCACGGCAAAACAGACCGTCCCGGAACCCAACCAGGAACCTTCCGCATGAACCGCATTTCGCTGCAGCAAGCCCAGACCGCCGTCAACGCCGCTCTCGCCAAGGGCCAGGAACTGCAACTCAAGCCCCTGTGCGTGGCTGTCCTGGATGCCGGCGCCCACCTGATAGCGCTCGGCCGCGCGGACGGTGCCTCGAATCTCCGGCCGCAGATGGCCACCGCAAAAGCCAGCGGTGCCCTGGGTCTCGGCTTCTCCAGTCGCCGCATCGGCGAGATGGCAGCCGAACGCCCCACCTTCATTGCAACGCTGGCGGGGCTGAACCCGGACGGACTGCTGCCCGTGGCGGGCGGCGTCATCATCGTCGACGACGCCGGCCACACCGTTGGCGCCATCGGCATTTCCGGCGACACCTCCGACAACGACGAAATCTGCGCGCTGGCGGGCATCGCCGCTGCCGGCCTGAAAGCGCAGGGCTGAACGCGAACCAACACTGCGAGGATGGGCATGCAAGACAAGCACGGGCTGAAAGTCGCCAAGGAACTGGTGTGTTTCGTGGAAGACCGCGCGCTTCCGGGGTCCGGCGTGACTGCAGACCATTTCTGGGCTGGTCTTGCAGACCTCTACGCGCGCTTCGCACCGCAGAACCAAGCCCTGCTGCAGAAGCGCGAAACGCTGCAACTGCTCATCGACGACTGGTACCGCACGCCTGCCGG
>JBEGRA010000143.1:0-3080 GCA_041180705.1 Pseudomonadota bacterium
GTACCGCCCGCCCCCGGGAAGATGCCCAGCGTGACTTCGGGCAGGCCGAAGCGCGTGCCCGGTGCCGCGAGGCGGTAATGGCAGGCCAGCGAGATTTCCACGCCGCCACCGAACACGGTGCCGTGCATGGCCGCCGCAATGGGCATGCCGATGTTCTCGAAGCGGAAGAACAGCTCGCGGTAGGCCTCTTCCTGCGGCGGGCCCGAGAATTCGCTGATGTCCGCACCCGAGACGAAAGTGTTGCCGGCACAGACCACCAGCGCACCGCGCACACCGGCGGTGGCGGCAATTTGGTCGAACACGGTGTGCAGCGCGCCGCGCAGGGCGATGCTGATGTTGTTGACGGGGGGGTTGTCGATCGTGATGACGGCGATGCCGTCCACGAACTCGACCGTGGCGAGCGACTTGCTCATCGGGTGGCTCCGGTATTGGAAGGGGTCATTCGGGATTCGCGATGCGGGAAAGGAGTTCCAGCAGGGTTTGGCGTCCGCCCGGGCCAAGACGGCGGGCGAGACGGTTTTCATGTTCGCGCTGAAGGTCCAGCGCGCGCTGCAGCAGCCGCTTGCCGGCCGGGGTGAGCAGCAGGGAATTCGAGCGGCGGTCAGCCAGGGACGAAGTGCGTCGCGCCAGGCCGCGGGCCTCCAGGTCGTCGATGACCGCCACGAAATTCGGGCGCTGGATGCCAAGCAACTGGCAGACGTCGGACTGCGTGACGCCCGGGTTATGGTCGATGGCAATGAGGACGGCGAACTGGCCGGGGCGCAGTTCCAGTTCCGCCAGTGTTTCGCCGAAGTCGGCAAACACCGCCAACTGCGCACGGCGCAGCAGATAGCCCATGTCGTCGCCCAGCAGACCGAGTTCCGCGGCCGGTGCACCGGCCGCAGTCTTGCGGGCAGGAGAGCGTTCTGCGGACATGCGGAGCCTCGCGTGGCGATGGAACAGCCGGGGCCGATCGATTTCAACCGATAATGATGATACTCCATAATCAATTTGGCGCCAGCCCCGCCGGGCCCCGTGCCGCCGCCGCCCGCGAACCAAAACTCGACCTGCAGGGAAGAACGCACGACGGCGCGACCCGCTAACATCCGGGCAGAGCCGCCCGCAGTGCGGTCGCGAGGGGGAACTTGACCATGCAGACGTCGCCAACCGCCCACGCCGCCGAGAGCGGTGCCAATGCCGCCGCCTCGCCGCCGTGGCCCAGCCCGTTCCGCGCCTGGTTCGCCGTGGCGGTCATCGGCATGACCGTGATGACCCTCTTCGGCAACGGCGCCATGATCGGCCTGCTGATGCAGTCCATCAAAATGGACCTGCAACTGACCGACACGCAGGTGAGCCTCGTGGTGGGCTTCGCCGCCTCCGCTTTCACCGCTTTCGCCAGCCTGCCGGTTTCCCGGCTGGTCGACACCACCAGCCGCCGCTTGATCATCGGCGTGGGCATGCTGCTGGTGGGTTGCGGCAGCTTCGTCACCGGGCTGGTCACCACCTTCGGCGGCCTGTTCCTGGCACGCATGGCCGCCGGTCTGGGCGGTGCGGGCCACGGCCCGGCCTGCTATTCGCTGCTGGCGGACAGCTTCCCGCCCGCCAAACTGCCGAAGGCCATCGCGTTCATGAACTTCGGCTTCACCACCGGCAGTGCGTTGGCCACGCTGCTCGGCGCCGCGCTCATCGCTGCCCTTTCCGCCACCCCGCACATCGACCTGCCGCTCATCGGCACCGTGAAGCCCTGGCAGTTCGTGTTCATCCTGCTCGCCCTGCCGGACCTGTTCCTCGGCGTGCTCACGCTCACGGCCGTGAAAGAGCCCGTGCGCCGCGGCGTTGCCCACGGGGGCGCCGCACAGGCTGCGCCGCCGCTGCGGGAGGTCATCGGCTTCCTGTGGACGCGCCGCGCTGCTTTCGGCCCCATGTTCCTTGGCCTCGCCATCAACAGCGTGGCGATGGGTGCCGCGGCCTGGGCCGCGCCGTTCTACCAGCGCACCTATGGCTGGAGCCCGGTGCAATACGGTTTCTATTCGGGCTTGGTGATGTTGCTGGTGGCGCCCTTCGCGCTCACCTTCGGCGGCTGGCTGGCGGAGCGCTGGGCGAAAGCCGGCCGCGATGACGCCAACATGCGCGTGGTGGTGCTGGCGGCGCTGCTGCATGCCCCGTTCTCGATGATCTACGCCCTCATGCCTTCACCGCAGCTCGCCCTCGCCTGCAGCAGCGCCAGCGCAGTGCTCACGCTCATCGGTACCGGCCCGCAGAACGCGGCGTTGCAAGTCATCCTGCCCAACGCCATGCGCGGTCAGGTGACGGCGCTGTATCTGTTCATCTTCACCATGGTCGGCTTCGGCCTGTCACCCACGGTCATCGCACTCATCACCGACTTCGTGTTCCATGACGAGATGAAGCTGCGCTATTCCATCGCCATGCTGCAGTTCGTGCTGGCTCCGGCAGCCGTCTATGTTTTCTGGCGTGGTTTGAAAGCCTACGCAGCCGCAGTAGCCGATACCAGGAGTTGGGCACGATGAACAAGGCGCCGCATTTCGGGGACCACCCCATGTTCCAGGGCTTCGGTCGCCCCGTGCGGCAGGAAGTGGACCTGCGCGACTGCGAGGTGGAAGGCCAGATCCCCACAGACCTGGAAGGCAGCTTCTACCGCGTGGGGCCCGACTACCAATACCCGCCACGCCTGCCGAACATTCCGTTCGATGGTGAGGGGCATCTGTGCCTGTTCCGCTTCGCCGGCGGCCGGGTGGACTTCCGCAGCCGCTACGTGCGCACGGAACGCTACACCGCGCAGGCGGCTGCCGGCCACGCGTTGTTCGGTACTTATCGCAATCCGTTCACGGACGACCCGGCCGTCGCCGGGTTGAGCCGTGGCACCGCGAATACCAATGTCTTCCACCATCACGGCAAGCTGATGGCGCTGAAGGAAGACAGCCCGCCCGTGGTCCTGGACCCGCATTCGCTGGAAACGCTGGACCCGGTCTATCGCTTCGGTGGTCAACTGACCGCCGAGACCTTTACCGCACACCCCAAGCTCGACTCGGAGACGGGCGAGATGCTCGGCATTGCCTACGAGGCAAAGGGCTTGGGCAGCC
>JBEGRA010000144.1:0-3613 GCA_041180705.1 Pseudomonadota bacterium
TCGCCATGACCACGCAAACCGCTCCCCGCTCCATCGACCAGTACCTGCGCCAACTGCGCGAAGCCCTGGCCGGAGAAGACACCGCTCTAGTGCAGGACGCGCTTTATGACGCCGAGGAATATCTCCGCGCCGAACTCGCCGCCGCTCGTGCGCTGACGCCGCCGCAATCCGAAGCCGATGTGCTGGAACGCATCGCCAGCACTTACGGTGCCCCGGAAGAAGTGGCGGAGGCCTACCGCACCACCGAAGCGAAGGTCACCGCCGCGTTGCGCATGCCGCCTCCGCCTCCGAAGCAGACGGTCATCGGCCGCTTCTTCGGCGTCTTCAGCGACTCGCGCGCTTGGGGGGCGCTGTTCTACCTGCTGCTCGCCATGTTCACCGGCATCTTCTACTTCACCGTGGCAGCCGTTGGTCTGTCGCTGTCGGCAGGCCTGGCCATCCTCATCATCGGCGTGCCGTTCTTCCTGCTGTTCATCGGATTCACGCGCGTGCTGTCGTTGGCGGAAGGGCGCTTGGTGGAAGGCCTGCTCGGCGTACGCATGCCACGCCGTCCGCTGACGCCCACGCCCGGCACCTGGTGGGAACGCATCAAGGACATGCTCGGCGACTGGCGCACCTGGACCACGCTCATCTACATGGGCGTGCAGCTGCCGCTCGGCATCTTCTACTTCACGCTCACCGTGGTGGGTCTTGTGACAAGCCTGGCCATGCTCGGCTTGCCCATTGGCGCCTTGTTCCACCACGGCGAAATGGTGTTCGGCGAAATGAACGGCGTGCAACTCACCGCGGACTTCCACGGCCTGGAGTACGTGCTGGTGCCGCTCGTCGGCCTGCTCCTGCTCACCACGCTCATGCATGTGGTGCGTGGCCTCGGCCAACTGCACGGCAAGTTCGCCAAGGCCCTGCTCGTCTCCCGCACGGGAGACTGAGCGCTCGCGCCGCTTTACTTTGTAGGAGCGAGCTTGCTCGCGACTCTTCCTGTCGGGAGCAAGCTCCCTCCTACAAGGCTCGCGACTCTTCCGACTTTTCCACGAATACACACCATTTCACGGGGGCATCATTGCTTCCGAAACCTGCAGCGCTAGACTGCGCCGCATGGTCAACGACATTCGTTGGAAGCAGCGCTTCGACAACTTCGACCGGGCCTTCGCCTTGTTGCGCGAGGCGCTCGCGGGCGGTGGCGCCTCTCTGAACCAACTGGAACGCGAAGGCACCATCCACCGTTTCGAGTACACCTTCGAGCTTTCGTGGAAGGCGATGAAGGACTACCTCGAAGCCGCTGGCGTGGCCATGCCCACGCTCACGCCGCGCGCCATCATCGAGGCTGCGCTGGCCGCCGGGGTCATCCGTGAAGGTCATGTGTGGACTGACATGCTTCGCCAACGCAACCTGCTCGCTCGCACCTACAACCTGCGTCATTCGGACGATGCGCTCGTTGCCATCGAAACCCGTTACCTGGCGGAGATGGCCCAACTGCACGCGTGGCTTGCCGGGAAACTGCAGGAATGAACGCCCAGCCCACACCGGCGCTGCCAGCGGAGGAACTGCGGCAAATGGTCGAGGTGTTCCGCCGCCACCCGGCCGTGACTGGCGTGAAATTGTTCGGATCGCGGGCCAAGGGCACGCACCGCCCGTACTCGGATGTCGATCTCGCCGTCTACGGCCCACTCGGCCCATTGGACGGTGAAGCCGTAGCGCTGGACCTCGAAGACCTGCTGCTGCCCTACCGGTTCGACGTGGTGCCCATGGCTCACCTGGAGCAAGCGGCCCTGCGCGACCACATCGAGCGCGTAGGTATTCCCATTTTCGGCGCGCCGTGGGCGCGAGGCATTTGTGGGAGCGAGCTTGCTCGCGACTCTTCCTGTTCCTGTCGGGAGCAAGCTCCCTCCCACACTGCTCGCGACTCTTCGCCGTCCCGCAGTATCATCCGGGCATGAACACCCAACGCCGCCTCTCCGCCCTGCTGCTCTCCCTGTTCTGCGCGGTCGTCTCACTGGCCGGCGCACCCAACGCCTACGCTGGCACCACGCGCGCCAGTGCCGAGGCGCTGGACAGCTTCCCGCAGGCACCTCTGGTCATCGAGTCGGCCGGCAAGCGGCTGCCATTCGACGTCTGGGTGGCGGCCACGCCGGAACGGCGCGAGCAGGGCCTGATGTTCGTGACAGCCCTGCCCGAGAAAACCGGCATGCTGTTCATGTTCACCCTGCCGATGGACGCGGCGTTCTGGATGAAGAACACGTTCATCCCGCTGGACCTGCTGTTCGTTCGGCAAAACGGCACTATTGCGCGGATCGCAGAACGCGCGCGCCCCCACGACCTGACGCCCATTCCCTCCCGCGAGCCTGTGTTGGCCGTGCTGGAACTGGCAGGCGGCACAGCGGCACGGCTGGGCCTTCGCCCCGGTGACCGCGTGGTGAGTGTGGCGTTCCGCCCAGCAGAGCACTGAGAGCGGGCGCGCGCCCGATGGGAGTTCGCCTGCTTGTGGGAGCGAGCTTGCTCGCGACGCTTGCCGCCCATGCCGCGCCTGCCCAGCTGGACCCGGAAATCCAGCGCATCACCGAACAGGCGCGCAGCGCGTATCTCGCGACGCAGTCGTTCAAACGCCTGAACCTCGCCGTCTGGGTTCAGGCGGCTCCGGGTGCCCCATGGCGCGGTGGCGAAGTAGATGCCGAAGCGCAGGTCTACCCGGCCAGCATGGTGAAGCTGCCATACGCCATCGACAGTGTTCTCACCTGCTCCGAACGAAGCGCACCGCTCGACTGCCAACGCGACGACCTCGTGCCCATGCTGGTGGATTCTGACAACGTGGCCACCGGGCGCCTCGTGGACGGACTCACGGCCACGCGCAACTACCAGAGCTCGCCAATACCTGCGGACGTGCAAGCCTTGCCGACACCTGCAGACACCGCGGAACGGGAAGCGGCCTTCAGCCGGTGGCTGACCGCGCGCCTGCACACCGAAGCGCGTCTCCAGACGCTCGGCCTGCTCGGCCACATGCGCCTTCTGCACAAGACCTACCCGACGAACTCCGGCGAGGAGCCCTTCGGGTTCGAGGCCAAAGCGCGCGCCGAACACGGTCGCAACAGCATGTCCGCACACGATATCGCTGCACTCATGCGCGCACTCGTCGATGGCGAAATCGACCGCGCCACCAAAGTGCCGGTGCTCGAAACACTTCACCCCTATCTCGTTCGCAGCCGCTACAGCCTGCAGTCGGCACTGGCCTCCGGCGCACCGCCTGCCACGAATGTCATCGGCAAGATGGGTACTGCCTACGACACGCTGCAAGAAGTGGCCGTACTTTCCTGGCCCCAAGACCCCAGCAAGCCGCGTGTTTTGATCGCGGCGTTCAGCGACGGGCTGGACCAGGACACGCCAGAGCCGTTCGACGGCTGGCGACTCGCAGGACTCACCACCGAACTGCTCACACGTCTGAAACTGATGCCGCTACCGCAATGGCAAGCGCCAAGCCTTCGCCGCGGCACAGTGGCGCGTTGGCAGCGTTCACCCGGCAAGCAACCGCAGACACTTGAAGTGCAATACCGCATCAACGCCGCTGCTGCTGGGCTGCGGCGCGTGCACCTGCACTGCAATCCAGGCTGCAGCAGCAACG
>JBEGRA010000145.1:0-9956 GCA_041180705.1 Pseudomonadota bacterium
CCTCCACTACCAGTGGCAGCCCTGGGAGCGTCTCTCCCGGCATATCAAGCTCGCAGTCATCGCGAGTGAAGACCAGAAATTCGCCTTCCATCCCGGCTTCGACTTCGCGGCCATCGACAAGGCTTTGAAGGCGAACCAGCGTGGACGCAAGGTGCGCGGTGCCAGCACCATCAGCCAGCAAGTAGCCAAGAACCTCTTCCTGTGGCGTGGCCGCAGCTGGGCCCGCAAGGGGCTGGAGGTGTGGTTCACCGTGCTGGTGGAAGCACTGTGGCCCAAGCAGCGCATCCTCGAGGTCTACCTGAACATCGCGGAGATGGGCCCCGGCACCTATGGCGCCGAAGCGGCCGCGCAGCGCTTTTTCCACAAGCCCGCGAAGAAACTCAGCCGCTCACAGGCTGCCCTGCTGGCGGCCACCTTGCCAAACCCGGTGCGTTACCGGGCGGACAAGCCCGGGCGCTTCGTGCTGAAACGTCAGGCGTGGATTCTTGGCCAGATGAATCATCTGGGCGGTGCCGAATACATTCGGCATGTGGAAGAAGAAGAGTAAGAGTCGCGAGCAAGCTCGCTCCCACAAAACAATAAATCAATGCAGCAACCGCGGCCGGTCTGGTGCGGCGGGCGCGAACAGGCCACCGGCGTCCACGGCATCGAAGCGCCAGGCGCGGTTGCAGAACTCGCACGTCACGGTCACTTCGCCGTCCTGGGCGATGATCTCTTCCACTTCCGCACGACCCAGCGCACGCAGCAGCGCGCCCGTGCGCTCGCGCGAACAAGCGCAGCGGAACGATACGGGCTGCGGGTCGAAGTAGCGCACGTCTTCTTCGTGGAACAAGCGGCGCAGCAGTTCCTGGTCGCCCACACCCAGCAATTCCGCGGGCGTTACCGTGGATGCAAGGTGGCACACGCGGTTCCACAGTTCCTCCGCTTCCGCCCGCGCACGAGGGTCGTCTTCCGCTGAAGCTGAACTGCCCGTCGGCAACTTCTGCAGCAGCAGGCCGGCGGCATGTTCGCCGTCCGCCGCCAACCACAGACGCGTGGGCAACTGCTCGGAGCGCTCGAAGTATTCCTGCAACCCATCCGCCAGACCATTGCCGATGAGCGGCACGACACCTTGGTAGCGCGTGTCCTGGTCAGCGGATTCCACGGTGACCGTGACGCGACCATCGCCGGTGACTTCCCCGAGCGTGCCGGCAGGCACTTCGCCACGGAAACGGGCCACGCCACGCATCGCGAGCGAATCGGAGCACTGCGCAACGAGCAGATGCAGCGGACCTTCGCCCTGCACTTGCAGCGTCAGGCGTCCTTCGAACTTCATGGTGCCTGCGAGCAAGGCCGTGGCGGCCATGGCTTCGCCGAGCGCATCACGTACCACGGCCGGGTAGCCATGGTGTTCGTTGGCCGCACGCCACGTGGCGTCCAGCCGCACGAGATAGCCGCGCACGGGGCTGTGCTCGAACAGGAATTTACGGAGTTGGTCGCTGTCGCTCATGGGGACTCGTGGCCTGTCCGCCGGCTGCTGCCGGCGGACACGCGGCGCTGCTTCAACCGGCCAGCAAGCGCTTGAGGATGTCGTTCAACTGCCCCGGGTTTGCCTTGCCGCCCGTGGCCTTCATGGCTTGGCCGACGAAGAACCCGAACAGCTTGTCCTTGCCGGCGCGGTAGCCGGCCACCTGCTCGGGGTTCGCGTCGATGACCTGCCGGATGATGGCCTCGATGGCCCCGGTGTCGGTAATCTGCTTCAGGCCCTTGGCTTCGATGACTTCGTCCGCCGTGCGGCCTTCGTCCCACATGGCCAGCAGCACTTCCTTGGCGAGCTTGTTGGACACCGTGGCGTCCGTGATGCGCGCGAGCAGGCCCGCAAGCGCCGTAGCGCCCACCTTCGAAGCGGTGATGTCGAGGCCATCGCGGTTCAGCAGGCCCGCGATTTCGCCCATGACCCAGTTCGCGCAGAGCTTGGGCTCGCCGCCGGCTGCGGCCACGACGGCTTCGTAGTACGCCGCCAGCTCGCGGCTGGAGGTGAGCACGCCCGCGTCGTAGGCCGAAAGGCCATGGTCGCTGCAGAAGCGCGCGGCCTTTTCGTCCGGCAGTTCGGGCAGCGTGGCACGCACGGTGGCGACGTCGCTTTCCGTGATGGCCAGCGGCAGCAGGTCCGGGTCGGGGAAGTAGCGGTAGTCGTTCGCCTCTTCCTTCGAGCGCATGGAGCGCGTCTCGTCGCGGGCGGAGTCGTAAAGGCGCGTTTCCTGCACCACCGTGCCACCCGATTCGATGAGCTCGATCTGACGACCGATTTCGTACTGGATGGCCTTTTCCACGAAGCGGAAGGAATTGATGTTCTTCAGCTCCGCACGGGTGCCGAACTTTTCCTGGCCCACGGGGCGCACGGAAACGTTCGCGTCGCAGCGGAACGAACCTTCCTGCATGTTGCCGTCGCAAATCTCGAGATACCGCACCAGCGTGTGGATCTTCTTGAGATACGCCACCGCTTCCTTGGCGGAGCGCATGTCCGGCTCGGAGACGATTTCGAGCAGCGGCGTGCCGGCACGGTTCAGATCGATGCCGCTGAACGCGCCGAGGCCCTCATGCATGCTCTTGCCCGCGTCCTCCTCGAGGTGGGCGCGAGTGATGCCGATGACCTTGGTGCTGCCGTCCTCGAGGAGGATGGGCATGCGGCCATGCTGAACCACCGGCAGCTCGTACTGGCTGATCTGGTAGCCCTTGGGCAAGTCCGGGTAGAAGTAGTTCTTGCGGGCAAAAACCGAACGCGGCGCGATGTTGGCACCCACGGCCAAGCCAAAGCGAATGGCCATGCGAACGGCTTCGGCGTTCAGCACCGGCAGCACGCCCGGGTAACCGAGGTCCACGAGGTTCGCCTGGCTGTTCGGCGGAGCGCCGTAGGCCGTGGACGAAGCGGAGAAGATTTTCGACTGCGTGGCCAGCTGGGCGTGGATTTCCAGCCCGATGACCACTTCCCATTCGCGCCCGGTGAGGGTGCTCTTCACGTATTCAGCCATGGTGCACCCCTTACGCGTACGCCGCCGGCAAGCGGCGGTGCCAGTCGGTGGCCTGCTGGTAGGCGTGAGCCGCCGACAGCAGGCGCGATTCCGCGAAATGCGGGCCGATGAGCTGCAAGCCCAGCGGCAAACCTTCCAGCAGGCCGCAGGGAATGGACATGGCCGGCAAGCCGGCGAGGTTCGCGCCAATGGTGTAGATGTCGTTGAGGTACATGGTGATGGGGTCGTCCACCTTGTCCCCGAGCTTGAAGGCCGGCGTGGGCGACGTGGGGCCCACGAGAACATCTGCCTGCGTGAACGCGGCGGCGAATTCGCGGCTGATGAGCTGACGCACCTGCTGCGCCTTCAGGTAGTAGGCGTCGTAGTAGCCGGCGGACAGCACGTAGGTGCCGGTCATGATGCGACGCTTCACCTCGGCTCCGAAGCCTTCGCCACGCGAACGCTTGTAGAGGTCCATGAGGTCCTTCGGGTCCGCGCAGCGGTGGCCGAAGCGCACGCCGTCGAAGCGCGAGAGGTTCGAGGAACACTCGGCCGGCGCCACCACGTAGTAAGTGGGCACGGACATGCCCATGTTCGGGCAGCTGACATCGACGATTTCCGCACCGAGGCTGGCGTAGACCTGCAGGGCGTCGCGAACCAAAGCAGCGTTGGCCGGGTCCAGACCGCCTTCCATGAATTCGCGGACGACGCCGATGCGCAGACCCTTCACGGACTGGCCGAGCTCGGCGCTGTAAGCCGGCACGGGAACATCGACGCTGGTGGAGTCGCGGGGATCGAAGCCGGCGATGGCCTCGAGGAACAGCGCGCAGTCTTCCGCAGAGGGCGCCATGATGCCGGCCTGGTCGAGGCTGGAGGCGAAGGCGATCATGCCGTAGCGCGAGACGCGGCCGTACGTGGGCTTGATGCCCGAAATGCCGGTGAGCGCTGCCGGCTGGCGGATGGAACCGCCCGTATCCGTACCGGTGGCCACGGGCGCCAGACGCGCCGCCACGACAGCCGCCGAACCGCCGGAGCTGCCGCCCGGCACGCGGGCGGTGTCCCAGGGGTTGCGCACAAGCCCGTAGTAGCTGGTCTCGTTGGACGAACCCATGGCGAACTCGTCCATGTTCGTCTTGCCGAGCAGCACGGTGCCGGCCGCGGCCAGCCGTTCCACGACGGTGGCGTCGTACGGCGAGACGAAGTTTTCCAGCATGCGGCTGCCGCAGGTGGTGCGGATGCCGTCAGTGCAGAAGATGTCCTTCTGCGCCAGCGGAATGCCCGTGAGCGGGCCGGCGTTGCCGCTGGCCAGACGGGCGTCAGCCGCGGCGGCGTCAGCCAAAGCGCGTTCCGGCGTGAAAGTGATGTAGCCGTTCAGCAGACCGTTGTGGGCCTCGCAGCGGGCAATGAAATGCTGCGCGAGTTCGGTGGCGCTGAACTGCTTCCGGCGCAGGCCCGCGGCCAGTTCGGCCACGGACAGGGTATGCAGGCTCATTCGATCACCTTCGGCACGAGGTACAGGCCGGCTTCCACCTTGGCGGCATTGGCCTGGTAGCGGGCGTGCTGGTCGGTTTCGGTAACCTCGTCCGGCCGGAGGCGCTGGACCTGGTCTGCCAGGGGGTGGGCCATAGGCGCAATGCCGGTGGCATCGACGGCGTTCAGCTGGTCCACGAAGGCGAGGATGCTGGAGAGGCTGCCCTGGGCGGCGGAGATTTCTTCTTCGCCGAGGGACAAGCGGGCCAGATGGGCGATGTGCTCGACATCGCGGCGGGAGAGGCTCATGGGCGGGTGCCGGTTCCTGCAGGGGTGGGAAAGGCCCGGGCACGGCAAAACCGTGGGAAAACCCGGACTCGCCATGATACACCGTGCCTTGCCCGGTGTCCCTCCCGTGCTATCATTCCTGCCTGTTTTCGACGGGCTTTTTCAGTGCCCTGTTCCCGTGCCGCCGCCCCCGGTTGCACGGGTTCGCGGCCCGCCTCGCCCGCCTCCCAAGCCTGCCCCTTCGCCTGTTCCCACCCTGGAAGCGCCGCACCCATGTTCAAGAGCCTGCGTGGCTATTTCTCGAACGACCTGTCGATCGACCTCGGCACGGCCAACACGCTCATCTACGTGCGCGAAAAAGGCATCGTCCTGAACGAGCCTTCCGTCGTTGCTCTCCAGGACGAACCCGGACGCGGTGGCAAGGTCATCGTGGCCGTGGGCCAGGAAGCGAAGAACATGCTTGGCCGCACGCCGGGCCACATCACCGCCGTGCGTCCCATGAAGGACGGCGTCATCGCCGACTTCACCTACACGGAAAAGATGCTGCAGTTCTTCATCAACAAGGTGCATGGCAACCGCTGGCTGCGGCCTTCGCCGCGCGTACTCATCTGCGTGCCCTACGGCTCCACGCAGGTGGAACGTCGCGCCATCAAGGAATCCGCCGAAGGCGCCGGTGCGCGTCGCGTCGACATCATCGACGAACCCATGGCGGCTGCCGTCGGCGCTGGCCTGCCCGTGCATGAAGCGCGCGGCTCCATGGTGCTGGACATCGGTGGTGGCACTTCCGAAGTCGCCGTCATTTCGTTGAACGGCATCGTCTACGCCGCTTCCGTGCGTATCGGCGGCGACCGCTTCGACGACGCCATCATCAACTACGTGCGCCGCAACTACGGCATCCTCATCGGTGAAGCCACCGCCGAGCGCATCAAGATCGAAATCGGCTCGGCCTACCCGGGCACGCAGGTTCGCGAAATCTCCGTGAAGGGTCGCAACCTGTCCGAAGGTGTGCCGCGTGCCTTCACGCTGAACTCCAACGAAATCCTCGAAGCCCTGCAGGAACCGCTCGCCGGCATCGTCGGTGCAGTGAAGCAGGCGCTCGAACAGACACCGCCGGAACTCGGCGCCGACGTCGCGGAACGCGGCATCGTGCTCACCGGTGGCGGCGCGCTCCTGCGCGACCTCGACAAGTTGCTGGTGGAAGAAACCGGCCTGCCGGTGCTGGTCAGCGACGACCCGCTCACCTGCGTCGCCCGTGGCGGCGGCCGCATCCTCGAACTCACCGAAGACCATCCCGGCGCCTTCGGCTTGTCGTGAGAGTCAGCGCTGCCCCAGGCGCCCCGCTAGGCCCCGCGCGGGGCTCGACCACGGGCTTCAGGGCAGCCGTCATGGCACTGTTGGCGCTCGCGCTCATGGTGTCGGACCAGAAGCAGAACCATCTCGAAGCGGTTCGCTCGGCCATCACCACGGTGGCCTGGCCTCTCCGTTGGCTGGTGCATTCGCCCGTGGCCGCGGGCGCATGGCTCGGCACCACGTTCGCCACGCGCGACCGCCTGCTGGACGAAAACCGCACCTATCGCGAACGCCAGGCCCTGCTGGAACTGCGCCTGCTGCGCTACGAAGCGCTCGAGCAGGAAAACCAGCGGCTGCGCACCCTCACCCGTGCCCTGGGCCCCGAAGCGCCTCAGGCCAAAATGGCCGAAGTGCTGCGCGTGGACCTCGGTCCCTTCCGTCAACGCGTCATCATCAACTCCGGCAGCCGGCACGGCGTATTCGCGGGGCAGGCCGTCGTGGACGCCGCCGGCATCGTCGGGCAAGTTCGGCGCGTGGGCCTGCTGTCCTCCGAGGTCATCCTCCTCTCGGACCCGGAACACGCCATCCCCGTGCAGGTGAACCGCAACGGGCTGCGTACGCTGGTGGCCGGCACCGGCCAGCCCACCACGCTCGCCCTGCCCTATCTCTCGCGCAACGCGGACATCCGCGTCGGCGACCTGCTGCTGTCTTCCGGCCTGGGCGGCGTGTTCCCGCCCGGCTACCCGGTCGCTCGGGTCACGGAAGTCCGCCGGGACCCGGCAGAGCCACTCGCGGTCATTCGCGCGGAACCCATGGCCGCGCTGGACCGCGATCGTGAGGTGCTGCTGCTGGACTACGTGGCACCGGCCGTGGATGTGGCGCCTGCCGAGGCCATGCCGGGCGCGGAGGCCAAGCCAGCCGCCAAAGACGCCGCTCCGGCGAGCAAGCCTGCCAAGGCGACCAAGCCATGAGCCGCGACCTGACCACACCGCGTTGGGTGGTACTCCTGTGGCTGTTGCCGGCCTTGTTGCTGTCCGCCATTCCGCTGCCGGAGTGGTTGGCGGCGCTGTGGCCGGACTGGCTGCTGCTGCTGCTCATCGCCTTCGCGCTGCATTCGCCGCGCAGTTGCGGGCCCGTCACGGCATTCGGGGCGGGGCTGGTACTGGATGCCTTCCGCGGCATCCTGCTTGGTCAGCATGCCTTCGCCTTCGTGGTGGTGGTGTGGCTGGTGCATCGTTTCCGGCTGCGCGTGCGCATGTTCACCCCGCTCCATCAGGCGGGCGTGGTGCTGTCCTTGCTTTGGCTCTACCAGTTCCTGCTTTTCTGGATTGACGGCGTCAGCGGCCACCCGCTCACGGACTGGGCGCGCTGGCTGCCCGTGGTCACCGGCGCTCTTTGCTGGAACGTGCTCTCGGCCTGGCTGGAACGCCACGCCCTGCGCCACTGAAGCGCCGCAGTTCGCCATGGGTCGCCTGCGCGTCAAGAACCACCTGCTCGAGCAGCGTATTTTCACGGGCCGCGCGACCATCGCTGCGGCCATCGTGGGCATGCTGCTGTTCACCATCCTCGGCAGGCTGTTTTATCTGCAGGTGGTGCAGCACGACTACTACGCCGACCTCTCGCAGGGCAACCGCATCCGCATCGACCCCCTGCCACCGGACCGCGGCCTCATCGTGGACCGTCACGGCACCGTGCTGGCGGAGAACACGCCGGCTTACCAACTGGAACTGACGCCCGAGCAGGTGCCCGATATTCGCGACACGCTCGCGCGCCTCGCGGACCTCGGGCTGGTGAATCGCGACAATCTCGAGCCGCTCTACCGGCTGGTGCGCGCCAGCCACAAGTTCCGTGCCGTGCCACTGCGCTTGTCCATGAGCGACGAGGAAATCTCGCGCTTCGCGGTGCATCAACATGCCTTCCCCGGCGTGGAAATCCGTGCGCGCCTCGCCCGCTACTATCCGTTCGGCTCGCTTGGCGTTCATGCCCTCGGGTACGTTGGCGCCATCACCGATGACGACCTCGAGAAGATCGATCGCGATGCCTACGCGGGTACTTCGGTCATGGGCAAGGTGGGTGTGGAAGCGGCGTTCGAAAACCTGCTGCACGGCACCTCCGGCTACCGGCAGATGCTGGTGAACGCCGAGGGCCGCAGCGTGGAACGCGTGGGCGGTGCGCAAGCCGCGCTGCATCACAAGCGGCCGCGTGCCGGCAGCGACCTGGCCGTGGCACTCGACGCCAAGTTGCAGGCCGTGGCCGAGCAGGCACTCGCGGGCTGGCGTGGCGGCATCGTCGCCATCGACCCGCAGAGCGGCGACGTGCTGGTGCTGGCCTCCACGCCCGGCTTCGACCCGAACCTGTTCACGCGCGGCATCTCCAGCCGCGACTACCGCGCGCTGGCGGACAGCCTCGACCGCCCCATGTTCAACCGCGTACTGCGCGGCACGTATCCGCCAGGCTCCACCGTGAAGCCACTCATGGCACTCGCGGGTCTCGAGTACGGCGTCATCGACCCGAACTACGCTCGCCCCTGCCCCGGCTGGTTTTCACTGCCGCGCAGCAGCCATCGCTATCGCGACTGGAAAAAGACGGGCCACGGGCATGCAGACATGCGCGACGCCATCGCCACCTCGTGCGACGTGTACTTCTATGCGCTCGCGGACATGCTCGGCATTCAGCGCATCCACGATTCCATGACGCATCTCGGCTTCGGAGCGCGCACCGGCATCGACATTCCCGGCGAAAAGCCCGGCCTCATGCCCTCGCCCGCCTGGAAGAAGAAGGCCTACAAGCGCCCGCAGGACCAGGTGTGGTTCCCCGGCGAGACGGTCATCGTGGGTATCGGGCAGGGCTACATGCTGGCCACGCCGCTGCAGCTGGCGCACGCCACTGCCATCATCGCTGCCAAAGGCCGCAACTTCCGCCCGCGGCTGCTCACGGGCATTCGCGACCCGGTGAGTGGCCAGTGGCAGAAGCTGCCGCCCGACGAAGGCGAACGCGTGCGCCTGAAAGACGAGGCCAACTGGGACGTCATCACGGAAGGCATGCTGCGCGTCACCGAAAGCAACCGCGGCACCGCTTTCGGTGCACTGCGCGGCACGCCTTACCATGTGGCCGGCAAGACCGGAACGGCACAGGTCTTCAGCATCGGCCAGAACCAGAAGTACCACGAAGCGGACGTGGCCGAGCGCCTGCGTGACCACGCACTCTTCGTGGCCTTCGCGCCCGCCGAAGCCCCACGCCTCGCCGTCGCGGTGCTGGTGGAAAACGGCGGGCATGGCGCCAGCGTGGCGGCCCCCATGGCGCGCGCCATCTTCGATGCGTACTTGCTCGGCAAGTATCCTGCGCCCAAGGCCGTGGCAGCACCGGCCGCTGCCGCCGCTGGCCCGGCCGGCCCCGAACCGGTGGGGGACTAGTCCATGTACGAAGACTGGCAACGCTCCAAGGCGCAACGCGCCCTCTCGCAAACCGGCGAGTTCCTGCGGCGCTTCAACCTCGACACGCTGCTGCTGTCCGGCCTCGGCCTCGTCATGGCCTTTGGGCTTTTCGTGCTCTACAGCGCCTCCGGTGAAACCCTCGCTCTCTGGGAAGCTCAGGTGGTGCGCTTCGCGTTGGCGGTCGGTGGCATGGTCCTCATCGCGCAGATTCCGCCGCAGTGGATTCGGCGGACCGCACCGGTGGTCTACGTCATCGGCGTCGTCATGCTGCTGCTCGTCGCCGTCATCGGCGATATCAGTCTGGGCGCACAGCGCTGGCTGGACCTCGGCTTCGTGAGGTTCCAGCCCAGCGAACTCATGAAACTCGCCGTGCCACTCACCTGCGCCTGGTGGCTGCACGAGCGCCCGGTGCCGCCTTCCCCACGCGACCTGCTCGTGCTGCTGCTCATCATTGGCGTGCCCTTCCTGCTGATCGCCGAGCAAC
>JBEGRA010000146.1:0-4672 GCA_041180705.1 Pseudomonadota bacterium
GTATCTGGTTCCGTTTCTCGCCTGCCCCGCGCAACCCAATGGGTGGCGAGGACAGACCGTGTTTACTGGGAGGCTACTTTCAGAGCGCCTTGAACTCGTCGTCGCGACGCAGCTGCGCCGGCGGCCAGCCCTCGAGACGCATGCCGAGCGTGAGGCCGCGGCTTTCGAGCACTTCCTTGATCTCGGTGAGCGACTTCTTGCCCAGGTTCGGCGTCTTGAGCAGCTCGACCTCGGTCCGCTGCACCAGGTCGCCGATGTAGTGGATGTTCTCGGCCTTGAGGCAGTTCGCCGAACGCACCGTGAGTTCCAGCTCGTCCACCGGGCGCAGTAGCACCGGGTCGATGTGCGGCGCGCTCGACGAAGAACCGGCACCCTCGCCAGCGGAAGCACCGCTGTCGAAGTCCGCGAACACGGCAAGCTGATCCTTGAGGATCGACCCAGCGCGGCGGATGGCATCCTCGGCGTCGATGGTGCCGTTCGTCTCGATGGTGACGACCAGGCTGTCGAGGTCCGTACGCTGGCCGACGCGGGTGGCGTCGACCGAGTACGTCACGCGACGCATCGGGCTGAAGGAAGCATCGAGGCGCAGGCTGCCGATGGGGCGGGTCTGCTCTTCGAACACCGGAGCCGTCGCCGGGCGATAACCGCGGCCGCGCTCGATCTTCAGCGTCATGCTGAGTTCGGTCGGCTTGGTGAGCGTGGCGATGACGAGGTCCTTGTTGACGACCTCGACGGTGTGATCGTGCTCGATGTCGCCGGCGGTCACCGGGCCGGGGCCCTTCTTGCGCAGACGAACTTCGGCGCTGTCGCGATCGTGCAGCTTCAGCGCAACCTGCTTGAGGTTCAGCAGCAGCTCGACCACGTCCTCGTGGACGCCATCGATGGAGGTGTACTCATGGAGCACGCCATCGATGTGCGCCTCGGTGATGGCAGCACCGGGCATAGAGGACAACAGCACGCGCCGCAGCGCAGCGCCGAGCGTGTGCCCGAAGCCACGCTCGAGGGGGCCGATGGTGGCCTTCGCCTCATTGGGGGCGGTGAGTTCCAGCTTCAGGCCGGCCCTCTGGAAATCGCTGACGGATCCATGCATGGGGTCTGTCCCTTTATATTCGACGTATCAGTCGTGAAACCAGTCTTCGCTTGACTCTACTACTTCGAGTACAACTCGACGACCAGGTTCTCGTTGATGTCCGGCAGGATCTCGTTGCGCTCAGGCACGCTCTTCAGCAGGCCGGAAAGCTTCTTCTCGTCGACCTCCACCCAATCCGGGCGGCCAACCTGAGCCGAAATCTGCAGGGCGCTCTGGATGCGAACCTGGGTCTTCGACTTCTCGCGAATTTCAACCGTGTCGCCAGCGCTGCACTGGTAGCTGGGCACATTCACGGGCTTGCCGTTCACGAGCACGCCCTTGTGGCTGACCAACTGACGGGCCTCGGCGCGAGTCGAAGCGAAACCCATGCGGTACACCACGTTGTCGAGACGACGCTCGAGGTACTGCAGCAGGTTTTCGCCGGTGGCGCCGGGACGGCCCGCGGCCTTGTGGTAGTAGTTGCGGAACTGGGTTTCCAGCACACCGTACATGCGGCGCAGCTTCTGCTTCTCGCGGAGCTGCAGACCGTAATCGGAGGTGCGCTGGCGGCGCTCACCCTTGATGCCGCCCGGCGGCACTTCGAGCTTGCACTTGGATTCGAGCGACTTGACGCCGCTCTTGAGGAAGAGGTCAGTACCCTCGCGACGCGAGAGCTTGCACTTGGGGCCGAGATAACGAGCCATCGTGATGTTCCTTAAACGCGGCGCTTCTTGGACGGACGGCAGCCGTTATGCGGGATGGGGGTAACGTCGCTGATCGACGTCACCTTGAGGCCGGCGGCGTTCAGCGCGCGCACGGCAGATTCGCGACCAGGGCCAGGGCCCTTCACGCGAACCTCGACGGTACGCAGACCGTATTCCTGCGAAGCCACGCCAGCCTTCTCCGCCGCCACCTGGGCAGCGAACGGCGTGCTCTTGCGCGAGCCACGGAAGCCGCAGCCGCCCGAGGTCGCCCAAGACAGGGTGTTGCCCTGACGGTCCGTGATGGTGATGACGGTGTTGTTGAACGACGCATGCACGTGGGCGATGCCGTCCGACACCTGCCGACGGACCTTCTTGCGCTGGGGCTTGTTGCCCTGCTTCTGATCAGCCATTGCCTAACCCTTCCTGTTGCCGCGCCGGTTACTTGCCAGGCTGGCTGTTGAGCTTGACGGCCTGCTTGCGCGGGCCCTTGCGCGAACGTGCGTTCGTGCGCGTACGCTGACCGCGGAGCGGCAGGCCACGACGGTGACGCATGCCACGATAGCAACCAAGGTCCATGAGACGCTTGATGTTCATGGACACCTCACGACGGAGGTCGCCCTCGACGGTGATCTTCGCCACCTGGGCGCGGAGCGCACCGACTTCGGCCTCGGTGAGGTCCTTGGTCTTGGTGGTGGGCGCCACACCGGCGGCCGCGCAAATGATCCGCGACGTCGGACGGCCAATGCCGTAGACGTGCGTCAGACCAATTACGATGTGCTTGTTCATCGGGATATTGATCCCGGCGATGCGTGCCATGTCTGCTCCGGATGCCTGATGCCGCGGGAAAAGCGCGGCAGTATACTAAAAAATGCCTACAACTTCAATGCGTTAACTGCATCAACCCTGGCGCTGCTTGTGGCGAGCGTCGGAGCAGATGATGTAGACGATGCCGCGGCGGCGGACCACCTTGCAGTTCTTGCAGATCTTCTTGACGGATGGACGGACTTTCACGGGTGTCTCCTGGAAAACGGTGCCGCGTCAGCGGTTCGGGCCAGCGGGCCGCGAGTTGCCCCGCAGGCTGGCCTTCTTCATGAGTCCCTCGTACTGGTGGGACATCAAGTGCGCCTGAAGCTGCGCCATGAAGTCCATGACCACCACCACGATGATCAGCAACGACGTACCGCCGAAGTAGAACGGAACGTGGCCGAAGGAAATGAGGAATTCGGGCAGCAGGCAGACGCCGACGATGTACAGCGCGCCCCACAGCGTCAAGCGGGTGAGCACCTTGTCGATGTACTCGCCGGTATGCTGGCCCGGACGGATGCCTGGAATGAAGGCACCAGCCTTCTTCAGGTTGTCCGCGGTTTCACGAGCGTTGAACACCAACCCCGTGTAGAAAAAGCAGAAGAACAGGATGAGCGCCGCGTAGAGCAGCATGTGCAGCGGCTGGCCATAACCCAGTGCGGCCGCCAACTCCTGGAGGACGCGCGCATGCCAGCTGTCGCCGGTGCCTGCGAAGCTCGCGAGGGTAGCGGGGAACAGCAGCAGGGAAGACGCGAAGATGGGCGGGATGACGCCCGACATGTTCATCTTGAACGGCAGGTGCGTGGCCTGCCCCTGCATGACGCGACGGCCCACCATGCGCTTGGCATAGTTGACGGCGATGCGACGCTGACCGCGTTCGACGAACACGACGAAGAACGTGACGGCGGCGACGACGACCAGCAAGAGGATGGCAAAAGCCCCATTCATCTCGCCGCTGCTGACCTGCTCAAACGTGCTGCCGAGCGCGTTCGGCAAACCGGCGACGATACCCGACAGGATGATCATGGAAATGCCGTTGCCGATGCCGCGCTCGGTGATCTGCTCACCCAGCCACATCAGGAACAGCGTACCAGTGACAAGCGTCACGGTGGCCACGAACAGGAACTGGAACCCGGGATTGATGACCACGCCCTGGTTCTGGAACGCCCAAGCGGCGCCGAATGCCTGGAACGTAGCCAGCGCCACCGTGGAGTAGCGGGTGATTTCCGTCATTTTGCGACGGCCGGATTCGCCTTCCTTGCGCCACTCCTGCCAAGGCGGGTACACCACGGCGACCATCTGAATGATGATGGAGGCCGAGATGTAAGGCATGACGCCCAGCGCGAACAACGACAAGCGCGACAGCGCACCGCCGGAGAACATGTTGAACAGGCCGAGGATAGTGCCCGACTGCTCCTGGAAGAAGCGAGCCAGCGCCACGGGATCGATGCCCGGCGTCGGAATGAAGCTCCCGATCCGGAACACGATAAGCCCGCCCAGCAGGAACATCACGCGCTGACGGACTTCCGTCAGGCGGGCTGCATCACCAAGCGTTGCGGCGGCGTTTGCCACGGGCTACTGTTCCTGTTCCGTTGGGTTCAATTACTCGACGCGGCCGCCGGCCGCCTCGATGGCAGCGCGAGCGCCCTTCGTCGCCACGATGCCCTTCAGCACCACGGCGGTGTCGATGGCACCCGAGAGCACCACCTTGCAGCGCTCCACGGTGTCCGGCACGAGGCTGGCGGCGATGAGGGCCGCGAGATCGACTTCAGCCAGACCGAGCTTCGCGATTTCGGTCAAAGTCACTTCGCCGCGCGTCGCCTTGATGGCCGAGCGGAAGCCCGTCTTCGGGAGACGGCGCTGCAGGGGCATCTGGCCGCCTTCGAAGCCGACCTTGTGGTAGCCACCCTTGCGGGCGCGCTGACCCTTCACGCCGCGGCCGCAGGTCTTGCCCTGGCCAGCGGAGGCGCCGCGACCGACGCGGAGCTTCGTCTTCTTGCTGCCCGGTGCGGGCGACATGTCATTGAGCTTCATGGTGCTTGTTCCTGTGGCTTGGCGTTCAAGCCGGCTCGACGGCGAGCAGGTGCTCGGCGGT
>JBEGRA010000147.1:0-2578 GCA_041180705.1 Pseudomonadota bacterium
CGTCGGCCGCCGCGATACGGCTGTCCAGCACTTCCTGCTGCTTGGCCTTTTCCTCGGCCGTGAGTTCGCGGGCGTAGCCACCGGCGCCATCGGCGCTGATGCCGGTTTCCACGAACTTCGCGCCCAGGCTCTTCACCTGTTCGCGGGTGGCGCTGCGCACGTCGTAGGCTTCCACCACGGCGCCGAGGCGCTTGGCGGTGGCGATGGCCTGTAGGCCCGCCACGCCCACACCGATGACCAGTACCGTGGCCGGGCGGATGGTGCCGGCAGCGGTGGTGAGCATGGGCAGGAACTTGTCGAGCGCATTGGCGGCGATGAGCACGGCCTTGTAGCCGGCCACGGCGGCCTGGGACGACAGGGCGTCCATGGACTGCGCACGCGAGATGCGGGGAATGAGTTCCACCGCGAAACCCGTCTTGTTGCCGTCGCGCAGGGCGCGGACGAGGTCATGCTGGAGGTGCGGGGCCAAGTAGCCAGCCACGACGGCACCGGGCTTCAGCGCGGCTACCGTGGCTGCGGCGGGCGGCTGCACGGCCAGGAAGATGTCTGCCTGGGCCAGCACGGCCGCGGCGCTGTCGACGAATTCCACATTCTTGTAGGCGCTGTCCGGGAAGGCGGCGGCGGTGCCGGCCCCTTTCTCCATGACCAGTTTGGCGCCGAGCGCGGCAAATTTGGTGGCTACTTCCGGCACCAGCGCCACGCGGCGCTCGCCGGTGGCGGTTTCCCGCACTACCCCGATCGTGATGGGCATCTCTTCTCCCCCTTCGGCCCCCTCATGGGGCGTGTACTGGATAACCCTGATGGTGTCCCAGATATTTATGCAGTGCAACATGGGGACTGTCGCGGCGCGGCGACGGGGGAGGGGAACCTGCGCGCCGCCGCTGCGCCGCAGGCCGCCGCCTGCCGCACGATTGCGCCGGACACGGTTCTTTGCGTACATTCGGAGAATGGTCCATGCCCCCGCAGGCTTGCGTCATGCCGAACTGGAATTCCCGGAGTCCGGGAATGCCGTGGCGGCTTGCGGCCTCGGGCAACAGGTGCTGCGCACGGACCGCTCCGGCATGCCGCTCGAGTGGATCGACTACCGCGAAGCGGTGCGCCTGCAGTTCATGGGGCAGGTGGCCTACGCTTTCGGCAGCACGCTGTTCCGCCTGCGTGGTGGCACGAACGCCCGTTCGGGGCAGCGCACGCTGGTGGAAGTCCACAGCATCATCGCCACCGTGGGCCATACGCGGAACCCCGGTGCGCGTCGGCACGACTACACGCCGCCGCTGAACAACGAAACGCTCTTCAAGCGCGACGGCTATCTGTGCCTCTACTGCGGCGGGCACTTCCAGCCGCAGCAGTTGTCCCGTGACCATGTGCGGCCGTTCTATCTGGGCGGGCAGGACCGCTGGACGAACGTGGTGACGGCCTGCCGCCGCTGCAACAACCACAAGGCCAATCGCACACCGGAACAGGCAGGGCTGCAACTGCTCGCCGTGCCGTTCACGCCCACCTATGCCGAATACATCTACCTGAAGGGCCGGCGTGTGTTGGCGGACCAGATGGAGTACCTGCGCGCGCATTTCCCGCGCAGCAGTCCCTTGCACCGGCGCGAGGTCTAGTATCCTCGCCGGACCATGCCAACAGTCCACCTCGTCGACGCCAGCTATTTCATCTTCCGCGCTTACTACTCCACGCCTCCGGGCATGACGGACGTCGACGGTCGTCCCGTCAATGCCGTCCACGGCTTCGCGCGCTTCCTCCTCGATTTCCTCGAACGCACGCAAGCCCCGCACGTGGCCATTGCCTTCGACGAAAGCCTGTCGCGGTCGTTCCGCAACCGCATTTACCCGCCCTACAAGGCAAACCGCGAGCTGCCGCCGGTGGAGTTGGAGCAGCAGTTCGCGCGTTGCCGTGCGCTGTGTGGCTTGCTGGGGGTGGCAGACTTCGGGTCCAGCGAATACGAGGCGGACGACATCATCGGCACCTTCGTGACGCTGGCGCGCCGCCGCGGGCAGACCTCCGTGCTGCTCACCCGCGACAAGGATTTGTCGCAGCTCATCCGCGAAGGCGATGTGTTCTGGGACTGGGCGGACGAAAAGCGCTACGGCTACGACGAGATTCCCGCCCGGTTCGGCGTTCGCCCCGAACGCATGGCCGACTATCTGGCCCTGACCGGCGACAGCGTGGATAACATTCCGGGTGTTCCTGGTGTGGGGCCCAAGACGGCGGGTGTGCTGCTCGACCGCTACGAGAGCCTCGAAGAGTTGTACGACAGCCTGCACGAAGTGCCGGCGTTGCCGCTTCGCGGGGCGAAGGGCGTGGCGGAAAAGCTGGCCTTGCACCGCGACAAGGCCTTCCTGGCGCGCGAGCTCACCCGCATTGCTTGCGACGTGCCGGTGAATCCTTCCCCGGCGGCCCTGCTCAGGCGCACCCCCGATCTGCCGGGTTTCGAGGCATTCTGCGACCAAGCGAAATTTGGCACCATGCTCCGGCGGCAGGCCGCGCGGATGGCAGCCGCGCTCGAATTCGCGAAATAGAAAACAGACTGAAAGAAGGACGGAAGAGCGATGCAAGTCCCGCTGCTGGTTGA
>JBEGRA010000148.1:0-7291 GCA_041180705.1 Pseudomonadota bacterium
TGCCCCGCGCAACACCGTGAACCTGAACCTCGATGGCCGCTTGTGGCAGACCCCGGTGGGTCCGCTGCGCATCGTCCTCGACTACAGCTCCACCTCGAAGATGAACCTCTACGCGGTGAACAAGAGCCTGACGGCGGAGAACGCCGGTGGCAGCTACGTGGTGGGTACGGACACCGTGCCGGCCACGCGCATGGTCAATGCGCGCCTGCTGTTGTCGGACGTGGCCATGGGTGGCGGCACCGGCGAGTTCTTCGTCGCCGCGAGGAACCTGACGAACGAGGCCCGCCAGCTCCAGGGCATCGACTTCAGCATGTTCCGCAATGCCAGCTGGCAGGAGCCGCGCGTCTACTCGGCGGGCTTCAGCTACAAGTGGTAATAACCCGAGGGCCCGGTTGACCGGGCCCCGGTGCCGCAAGGCAACTCCTGGGCCGTCCGCAAGGGCGGCCCTTTTCTTTGGCGGGCTTTTTGCCGGGGCGCGCGCTTGCGTGCTCTCCCCGCCGTTACAGCAGCTTGTTCAGCTCGGCGCGAAAGCTTTCGAGGGAACGCTTGCCCTGCAGGCGCTTCAATACGGCGCCATCCCGACCAATGAGATAAGTGGTCGGCAACAGTTCGTTCCAGGCTGGGTCCACCCGGCTCACCAGGGTGTCCATGCCCGGCTCGTTGCGTAGCAGCGTGGCGAAGGTCGGAAAGCGCTTGTCGCGGAAGGCGGTGACGCGCGCCAGTTCTTCCGGGTCGTCCATGGACACCGCCAGCAGCTTCACGCCGCGCGGTCCGAACTCTTGTGCCAGCGCCATGAGGTCGGGAATTTCCTGCAGGCAGGCCACGCACCAGGTAGCCCACAGATTCAGCACCACGAAATCGCCTTTGCGCGCGGCGAGTTGCCGAGCGAATTCGTCGGCGCTCACCAAGGCGACAGGGCCAGCCCCTGAAGTCGAGGTGGCAGCGGCGGTGGCGCTGAAAGAGGAGTTCGCGCCTACCGTGGCTACCACGACTTGCTCCCCTTGCTGCCACGCCACGACGGCGTTGCCATTGGGCAGCAGGCCGGCGGAAGGCAGGCTCGAAGCGCCCGCTGCGGCACCGACGGCGAACACCCGCCCGAACGACGCGCCGCCATCGGTGGAGATCCGGCCATAGACGCGGCGTTCGCCACCGGCCTGCTTCGCGTGCCAGAAGGCGAAGACGTTTTGGCCGCGTGCAGCCAACGTGGGTGCGTCGCTGACGGCGGCTTCAGGGTGCAACGGCATGGCCGCACCGAAACTCTTGCCGCTGTCCGTCGAGCGCGAATACAGCACGCCGGCGGGTTGCGCGGCGCCATTGAACACTGCGGTGTGCAGCAGGGTGCCGCTGGCAGCGAGCGCGGTGGGCTTCAGTGGGCAGCCGTCCAGCACCCAGGCGGGCCCGGTCACGCCCACGCGCGCGCTGAACGTCTTCGCACCATCGCGCGACACGGACACCATCGGTTCGCGGTGGTTGTCTTCGTGGACCACGCGGCCGGCCAGCACCAGTTCCCCGGCAGAGCCGATGGTGGAAGTGAGTTGGCAGCACGGGCAGGCATCGGCACCGAACACTTCGCGCTCCGTTTCCCAGTGCTGGCCATCATCGCGCGAGACGGCAAGATAAGTGGCGGAAGTGGCGGACTGCGTCTTCATGACGCGAGTGTCGAGCCAAGCCGCATAAACGTTGCCTTCCGGGCCAACGGACAAGGTGGCGAAGGCCTGGGCCTGGGCGAGCCCGCCATGAACCGCGGCGGAAAGGTCTTCCGGCGGGTTCGTGTTCAGGCGCAGGGGTTTCGAGAAGGTCTTGCCGCCGTCCGTGGAGCGCACGTAATGCATCACCGCCACCGGCTTGCCGTTGGTGTCGGAGATTTCGTTGGCCGGGTACGCCACGTGTACCGTGCCGCGCGGGCCGATGCCGATGGACGGCTTGCTGACGGAGAAGCCCCACACCTCGCCGTCGGTCGCATTCACGCGCTGCGGGGCCGAGAAGGTTTTGCCGCCGTCGCGGCTTTGCGCGTAGTAGACCTCGGACCACGCCTGATGCGAATGGCCGCCCGCTTCGTGGGCACCGACCTTGTCCGCCGCGCCGAGTGGGCCCTTGTCCAGCCACACCAAATGGATGCTGCCGTCCGGCGCGACTGCCACGCTGGGTGCCTGAGCACGGCGGTCCGCGCTGCTGGCGGCAACGGCGGCCAATCCGGGGGCGACGGCAGGAGCAGGCGCGACCGTACTGCTGGCAGGCGGAGTGGCGGGTGCCTGTGCGCCTGCCAGGGGCGGTGCCAGAGCCGCCAACAGGGTCAGGAGTGCGGCACCCCTGCGGAACTGTGTTGCGTCCATCTCATTCCCTCGAACCTGCGGTGGGCATGGCGGCGTATTCCTCGTCGAGGAACTCCACCACACCGGTTTCCAAAGAATATTCCGCGCCCACCACCATGAGGCCATGGTGGTCGATGAGGTCTTCCAGAATTTCCGAAGCGTGCTTCAGGTGGTTCACTGACGCGCGGACATTCGCGCGCACGCTGTGCGTGAGCAAAGCATCGTGGTCGTGCCGCAGCGGCGTTTCCATGAGCGTCTGCACCCAGGGACGGATGCGGTCGACGATGGAGCGAAGGTTGCGCGACTGCGTGTCTGCCGGACGCTTCAGTTCTTCGATGGTGGCCGAGATGGCGCCGCACTTCGTGTGGCCCATGACCACCACCAGACGCACGGCGAACTGGGAGGCGGCGAACTCGATGCTGCCCACTTGCGAGGGCGCGACGATGTTGCCGGCGACGCGGATGACGAACAGGTCGCCAAGGCCTTGGTCGAACACCAGTTCGGCGGGCACGCGGCTGTCCGAGCAGCCGAGGATGATGGCGAACGGCTCTTGCGATTCCGCGAGCTCGGCGCGGCGGTCGTGGTCGAGCGGGCGGTCCGGGGCACGCACATTGGAGGCGAACCGGAGGTTGCCTTCTTTCAGGCGGGCGAGCGCTTCGGCGGCGGGGATCATGGCGGGAAGGGTCCTCCGTCGGGGTTTTCCCATTTTACCTGTTTGCCCACAGTGCGCTGGTGCCTGACAATCGGGGAGGCAGAACAACCAACCAGGGGACGACATGGCCGGGTTCAAGAACGTGATGGGCAAGGTGCTGAAGGGGCTGCTGGCCCTGGTGTTGCTGCTGGCGGCGTTGCCGGCTCTCACCGGCAACCTGTATTTCTACCGCGCGTTCCGCGCCACGTATCTCTCGGGCCACACCACCGCGAACATCGACGACGCCGCTGTCTTCGACCAGCGGACCGTGAAGGCCGGCGCGCCGCAGCCTTGGCCCGTGTCACCGGCGTACAACCGCGTGGCGTTGCCCGCGGACCTGGTGGCGTGGCACGAGCAGTTCGGCACGGCTGCCTGGCTCGTGGTTCACGACGGCCAGGTGCTGCAGGAGCGCTACTTTGCGCCCTACACGGCAGAAAGCCGCACGAATTCGTTTTCGATGGCGAAGACGGTAACGACCATGCTGGCTGGCGCTGCAGTGACGGACGGTTACCTGCTCAGCTTCGACGAACCGGTGTCCGACTTCATCAAGGAATGGGTGCGAGACCCGCGCGGCGGCAAGGCGACGTTCGCGCAGTTCTCCGCGATGTCCGCCGGGCACAACTGGACCGAAAGCTACTACCTGCCGCTGAACCCCACGGCCGAGCTGTACTACGGTGACCACGCCGAACAGCAGGTGCTGGCCGCCGGCTTCGAACGCGACCCGGGCAAGGAATACGAGTACAACAGCGCCGGCACGCAGGTGTTGGCCGTGGCGCTACGCCGCGCCCTGCAGCGCAAGAACCCGCAGCTGACGTTGTCGCAGTATCTTTCGGACAAGTTCTGGGTGCCGCTCGGCATGGAGCACGATGCCATCTGGACGGTCGACCGCCCCGACGGCATCGAGAAGGCTTTCTGCTGCATTTACGCCACCGCACGCGACTACGCGAAGCTGGGGCAGCTATTGCTGCAGGGTGGGCAATGGCAGGGCAAGCAGTTGCTGGACGCGGGCTTCATCGCGCGCATGTCCCAGCCGGACCTGCAGCCCTTCTATGGCCACTCGCTGTGGATGGACCACACTTACAAGCACCCGTTCTACCTGTTCCAGGGACACCTGGGGCAGTACATCATCGTGGTGCCTTCCGAAAAGCTGGTGGTGGTACGGCTCGGGCAGACGCGCGACAAGGACAAGGCCGGCGAGATGCTGCCGAAGGAAATCTACCGCTACGTGGATGCCGCCGTGGACGTGGTGCGCCAGACGACGCCGGCTGCCGCGCCGGCCGCAGCGCCGGCGGCCGCCCAACCGGCCCCGGCTTCGGCTTCGGCGGGCTGATTCTTACCAGTAAGACGGGTAGGGCGTGCGGCGCACGCCGTTGTTCCAGACGAGCGCCGCCGCCACGATCAGCACTGCGCCTGCCAGCGCCGGGAACAGCGCGAAGCTCCACGCCGCCTTGCCGAGAAAGACGATGAGCGGATTGGAGGCAGCCGGCGGATGCATGATACGCAGCGCCATCATGCCGGCGGCGGAAGTACCCACCGCGAGGGCCAAGGCCCAGGGCGCATCGCCCAAACCGTGCAGCGCGGCCAGTCCTACCAGCACACAGAACAGATGCCCCAGCACCACATGGCGTGGCTGGCTGAAGGGCACGTCCGGGTAGCCGAAGACCAGCGCGCAAGTGGCGCCAAAGCTTCCCATGAGCAAAGTAGTGGCCAGTGACGTGGCCACCAAGGCCGAGAGCCCGATGGCCAATGTGCAACCGCCGAAGGTGAGCAGCAGCGCGCGCAGGGGCGGGCGCGGGGGCGGGCCGACCAGTGCGGGGGCAAGCTTGCTGGACGGAGTGGGGGCTGGCGCGGCGTTGGGCATGTGGCGGGCTCCGAAAGGGCGCTGCAGACCATGCGCCAGATGCCCTGCCATTGGCAAGACCCGAGCGCGCCGTGGCGTTTTTGCCACAGCCGGTCCTGCGAATTGGTGCGCGTCGGGGCGTACAAATGCCGCACAACATTCGTTTGCAGTGTTTGCAGCAGGCAAGCGGTTGCCGCCGTGAGGACCTTGCGCCACACTGTGCGCTTCGGGGTGTTTTTCGGAGCCGCGCAGCGTTCGCGGCCCAGCCCCACAGCACGGAGCACTCGTCCATGAATCCTTCAAATCATCTCGGCACGCTGGTTCGTGCCGTTCTCGGTACGGCTTTGCTCGGCGCCACCGCGCTCCCGGCTGCCGCATTTGCGGCCCCGGCAGAAGGCGAAGCCGCCAGCGCCGTCGACGAAGTCGTCATCACCGCACAGCGTCGCGAGCAGAAGTTGCAGGACGTGGGCATCTCCGTCACGGCGCTCGGCTCGGATGCGCTCGAGAAGCTGAACATCACCACGGCCACGGACATCGTGCGCGCGGTGCCCAGCCTGAAGATGAACGCCTACTCCTCCTCGCAGGTGGTGTTCAACATCCGCGGCGTCTCGCAGAACGACTACGGCGACCAGCAAGAACCGCCGGTGGCCGTTTACCAGGACGACAGCTACTCCAGCTCCATCAACCTCGCCAGCTTCCCCGTGTTCGACCTCGCCCGCGTGGAAACGCTGCGTGGCCCGCAGGGCACGCTGTTCGGTCGCAACGCCACGGGCGGTGCCATCCAGTTCATCTCGAAGAAGCCCACGAAGGAATTCGAAGGCTACGCGGGCCTCACCTATGGCCGCTTCAACCAGCTCATCGCGGAAGGCGCGGTGTCGGGCCCCCTCACGGACAACCTGCAGTACCGTCTGGCCTTCATCCGCAACACCGCGGACGGCTACATGAAGTCCGTGGTGCCGGGCGTGGAAGACCGCGGCGGCAACAACCACTACGCGCTGCGCGCCCAGTTGGCCTGGCATGCCAGCGACGACACCGACGTGAACATCGCCTGGCGCTACCTGAAGGCCCAGCATGAAACGCAGGCCGGCCTGTATTCGCACGAAGCGGCCTGCCCGAACGACCGCTTCCAGGGCGAATTCACGCTGCCCACGCAGTCTTGCGCCTTCTGGGGCACGGGCCCGGGCCAGACCGGCACCGGCTACCGCAACGACGCCATCTCGCCCAGCCGTGGCGGCAACCCGTGGCGCACCGCCGAGACGGAGCCCTCCTACGTCGATCGCGAGATCGTCGGCCTGACGGTGCACATGAACACCACGCTGTTCGGTCACGACCTCGTGTCCATCAGCGACTACCAGCACGGCACGAAGTTCTACACCGAAGGCGGCGACAGCTCGCCGGACGGCGGCGTGTACTTCTACCAGGGCAGCGACCTGAAGCAGGCCTCGCAGGAGTTCCGTCTGTCCGGTGAAAACGGTGCGCTGCGCTGGACCACCGGCGTGTACGCCATGAAGGTCAGCGGCGCCTACACCGGCAAGTTCGCGGACCCGTTCTACGGCTACGACCCGAACGTCCAGATGGGCCAGAAGACCGAGTCCTACGCGGCGTTCGCGCAGGACGAGTGGGCCTTCGCCGAAGGCTGGAAGCTCATCGCCGGCTTGCGTTACTGGCACGACGTGCGCACGGGCAGCTACTACGGCACTGCCGCGCCCATCCCGGACTTCGGGCAGCCGCAGGTCACCATCGTCTTCAACCGCAACCAGATCTTCCCGAACTTCCCGGGCATGGCTGTGTCGCCGGACGATGCGCGCCAGACGTTCGACGGCGTTACCGCGCGCGTCGAGCTGGACTACAAGCCCAGCGACGACACGCTGTTCTATGCCAGCTACAACCGTGGCAGCAAGAGCGGTGGTTTCACGTTCTCCACGGGTACGCCGTTCCACCCGAACGAGCAGGCCTTCCTGGAAGGCATCCCGTTCAAGCCCGAAGTGCTCAATGCGCTGGAGCTGGGCATGAAGACGCGCCTCGGCAACAGCACGACGTTGAACGTCAGCGCCTTCCACTACAGCTACTCCGACTATCAGGCGTTCGCGCAGTTCGGTCCGGTGCAGACGGTGGTGAACCTGGATGCGAAGGAAACCGGTCTCGAAGTGGAACTGGCTTCGCGCCCCATCGACGGCCTGACCTTGCAGTTGGGCTTGTCGGCTCTGAATTCGACCGTGAAGAACGTGCCGCTGCCGGACCTCGCCACCATCGAAGACCACGACCTGCCGCAGGCCCCGGCCTTGTCGGCCAATGCGCTGGCTCGTTACGAGTTCCCGGTCTCCGGCGGCATGGCGTTCGTGCAGTCGGACGTGCAGTACTCGGCGAAGTCCTGCTTCACCGTGCTGTGCGCGCCGGTCGAACGTGAAGGTGCCTACACGGTGCTGAATGCGCGTGCGGGCTTCACGG
>JBEGRA010000149.1:0-4492 GCA_041180705.1 Pseudomonadota bacterium
TGGCACCGATCTCGCGCGACAGTTCGAGGCCACCTTCCGCCTGCTTGTAACCACCGCGGCCGTCGATCTGCACCTGTTCCCAGGAACCATCGAAGCTGAAGTCCATGCGGGACGACAACTGGCGCGTGATACGACCCGAGACACCACGTCGCAGGTCGTCGCCACGGAGTACCGTGACACCGAAATCACGACGACGCTCGTAGGCCTGCACCTCGAGTACCGTACGGGACCCGGTGAGCATGGCAGTGAACTCCGCTTCCTTCAGGAGGAACGGCGCATTGATCGGCGAATCCGTGCCCACCACGAAAGTCGGAACGGCGCGTGTCAGTCGGGACGTTTCGGTCGTGGGCTCTTCCGAGTAGCTGGCCGAAAGCGTGAGGAACTTCGCCTGACGGGAGAAGGCAGCCCGGAAAGAATTGCCGAAATAGCGCTTGCCGTAGGCTGCTTCGAAGTGCGTCTGGTTCTGCGGACCACCCCAGCGCAGGCCGGCTTCCCAGACGGTGCTGTCAAGGCCGCCCTTGCTGGACGACACGGAGACATCGGATTCCTTGCCGCCACCGGCGATGATGGACCAGCGCGACCCCACGGGCACGTTGACGTTCACGCCGACACGGTCGTATTGGAAAGGCTGGAAAGCACTGGACCCATAGGTGGTCCGCTGGTGCTTGGCCTCGACCTGCCAGCCGAACCGCCCCTCGTCCTTGTCCGTGCCCCAGGAGATGTAGCCATCCTGGTCGTTGGCATCGCGGACGTAACCGTTCACCAACTGGCCGCGGACGCCATAGCGGGTGCGCGTAAACGTGTAGCGTCCCTGCAGAAGCGTATTGCCGAACTCGTGCCGCAGCCGCGGCCCCAAAGCAGCACTGTCCACATCGACGCGGTTGGCATCGCCCAGCAGACCATTCAGGTTCGATGCGCCGAGCGGGTCCGCTGCCTGCTGCAGACGCGTAGCGCGGGCTTCCACGCTGAGCCACTCCGGTAGCGCCTTCCACAAGGCGCGCGCAAGAATCTTGTGCTGAACGCTGTTGAGCCCATCCGTATTGGCGTATTGCACGGCATCCATCGCATACGACACGTCCACTTCGACATGGTCCGTGTTGCGGCGATAGCCCACCTGCGGTGTCAAGCGTGCCGCTTCGTCACCCTTCTTCGCCTGGCCGGGGCCGACGGTTAGCGGGTTATTGATATAGAAGACGCCAGCCTTGATGACGCCGTAAAAGCCTTGTTGGGCTGCCTCGCCAAAGGCGCCCGTGGTGACGCCGGCTCCAGCCAGCAACAACAGCGCCGAAACGGCGCGCGCGATAGTCTTACGCTGCACGGTTTTCCTCTCCTTCCAGTTCCGTTGCGTCACTTCCGCCAGACGAATCTTCCTCGCCGTAGCGGTAGTTTCCATATTTCTTTCCGTACGGGCCGTAGTAGCCGTAGTACCCATAGTGGGTAGACATCAGCCCGTACTCCACGCCATTCAGGATGGCGGAAGACGGAATGCCGTCCGGAATGAGTTCAGCCGCGGCAATGACGGCGTCGCGCGGCGTTTGGCCGGCGCGCACCACCAGCAGCAAGTAACCGGCAAAGCGTGCAAGCACCTGCGATTCGTTCGTTGCCAGCAGCGGCGACGTATCGAACAACGCAATGCCGCCACCCACGAACTCGGAGATTTCCTCCGCCAGCTTCGCCATGCGCGGCGAGCCGAACAGTTCGGGAGCACGCGAGTCCCCACGGCCAGCCGGCAGGATGAACAGCGAGGGACGGTCCGTACGCAGCACGCACTCCTGAAGCGAGGCCTCTCCGTTCAGGATCTCGGTCAGACCGGGGCGGTCCTTGATCCCGAGATTCCTGGACTGCGTGGCACGGGCCACGTCGGCGTCAATCAGCAACACTCGCATGCCCTTTTCGCGCGCCAACGTCAGGGCAATACCCAAAGACATGAAGGTCTTGCCTTCGTGCGGCAAGGAACTGGTAACCATCAACCGGTTATTCAGTGACTCCTTCTGCCCACCGCGGCCCTGCATAGCCTTGAGCAACGGCCACTTCAAGCGGCGCAACTGGTCCACGCTGTCCTGCATGCACTCGGGCGCCGGCAGACCACCGGTGGCACGAATTGAAGCCATGTCGAGCTTGAAGTAAGCCAGATCCTCGATGGGAAATGGAGAAGGATCGACGTACGGCAGCTTCTCCACCGGCGGCGCTTCGGCAGCCGACTGCACGCTGTAACGCGGCTTGACGGAGCTAGTCTGCGCGGGCGCCGGGGCCGGGCCGTTCGCCGTCAACTGGGCCTTGGCCTGCTTGGCGCGCTCCATCGCACGTTCCACGATACTCATGCGAATACTCCCTTCACCAGCAGACGGACATATTGGACGAGAACAACATTCAGCAAGGTGCCAAGCACCAGTACGCCCAGGGCCAGTGCGACCTGCGGCACCTCCTTTTCGTACCACTGCTGCACCACCTTCGGCTTCAGTTCGCTCATGGTCGCCATGACCGGCAGACCAATCGCCGAGTGCAGTGCCTCGCGGGTCATGATGACCGGCTTCAGCAAGTGCAGCGCGACAGTGACACCCACGCCACCCACGATGGACAGCAGCATCACCGCAAAGAAGAACAAGCGACGCGGCGGGCCATCCGGCTGCAGCGCCAGCACGGGCGGGTCAATGATGCGGAATTTGACGTTCTCGGCGCTCTCATCCGCGTTTTCGCTGATGCGGGCCGACTCCAAGCGCTGCAACAGTGCCTGGTACTGCTTGTTGTTCACGTCGTAGTCGCGGGTGAGGCGGGCGAGTTCCGCTTCCACTTCCGGCACCACTTCAGCCTTGCCACGCAGTTGTGCAATGCGTCCCTGCTCGGAGGCGATGCGACCGCGCAAGGCAGCAAGTTCGGCGTCGGTCTGGCCGAGCGAAATCTTCACGCTCTGGTACACGGGGTTCACGTCAATGACGCGGGCACCGGCACCATCACCCACGATGACCTGACCGGCCGGCATGGGCTTGCTGGTAGCCAGTGCTACCTTGCGCTCCGCCTCGAGGCGGCCGATGGTGTCCGCAATGCCCACGACGTCCGGGTGCTTGTCCGTGTACTGCACGAGCAACGCAGCGCGCTGCGCCTTCAGCTTGTTCAGCTGGTCGTCGATGGCCTGGACGGCCGGCGGCATGACGAGGCCCATGGTGGCGCTCTCGCCGGCCACCTGACGACGCAGCTCCGCACGACGCTCAACCAACTGCGCGTACTGCGTCTGCAGGTCGCTGAGGGCCGTAGTCCGCATCTGCAACTGCGAAAAGTAGTCGCTGCCCTGCTCCGGCATCAGACCCAGGTTCTTCTGCTTGAAGTCCGCCAGGCGCTGCTCGGAGTCGTTCAGGCGCTGTTCGTACTCACGGAGTTGGTCGCGCAGGAAGCGCTGGGCCACGCCAGAGTCGGTGCGCTTCATGCCAAGCGTGTCTTCGATGAACGTATCCAGCAACGTCTGCACCACCTTGTACGAGGTGCGCTTGTCGTGGTCCTCGAAACTGATTTCGAAGACGTTCTTGCCGGTGGTGTTCACCTCGATGGTGTCCTGCAACTGCAGCACCAGCTTTTCCATGGACTTCTCGTCCGTGGAACGCAGCCCGAGGTCCGTGGAGCGGATGACCTTCTCCAGATTCGGACGGCTGAGCAACACCGTGGTCATCAGCTTCACCTGAGCGTCCACGTCGCGCTGCACGGCGATGCCGGTGAGCAGCGGGCGGAGGATGCTTTCGCTGTCCACGTACACCCGCGTGCGGGACACGTAGATATCGGGCAGCGAGTAGACCAAGGCCCAGCCAGCGACAGCGAGCAACCAGGCGGCGATGACGCCGACCCAGCGGAAACGCCAGGCGCCGAAGGCTACCTGACGCAGTTCAATGAGCAGTTCATTCATGCGCGTGGGGCCTTCAGAAGCGGGATTCGGGGATGACCAGCACGTCGCCGGGGCGGACCGCGACGTTCGTCTTCAGGTCACCCTTCTCGGCGATGTCCGCCAAGCGCACCTTGATCTTGGTGGGCTTGCCATCGACCATGCGGACGATGTGCGCACGGTTGCCAGCGGCGAACTGCGCCAGGCCACCCGAGGCAATGAGGACGTCCAGCACAGTCATGTTCGCGCGGAATGGCAGTGACTGCGGCTTGGCCGCTTGGCCAATGACGCGCACCTGGTCCGGCAGGTCACCCACGAAGCCGGTGACGATGACGTTCACCTTCGGCGAGCGAACATACTCTGCGAGGGCCGCTTCCATTTCGCGCGCCAACTGCAGCGGCGTCTTGCCGGCAGCGGGCAGGCTTTCGATGAGCGGCGTGGAAATCTTGCCGTCCGGGCGCACCGGCACCGTGAGCGTCAGCTCGGGGTGGTTCCACACATAGACGTTCAGCTGGTCGCCGGCACCAATGCGGTAGTCCGCCTGTTCGGCCTGCTGCGATTCCGTGGGCGCGAGCTTGCTCGCGACGTCGCTGGGCTCTTGTTCCGCGGCGGCGGAACCGGTCC
>JBEGRA010000150.1:0-5047 GCA_041180705.1 Pseudomonadota bacterium
TGCCCGGGTACAGTTCCAGGCCGCCCGGGCTGTGGGCCGGCCCATAAATCTGTGCCGCGCGGGCCGCTTGGGGTGGTGTCAGGCAGCCGGTGGTGTTGCTGTCCTTGCAGACGAGCGAGGCTGGCTTGAACGGGCAGGAGAGCGGCTCCATGGCCAGGCCATCGACGCTGCCATCGGTGCGGTCACATTCGGCACGGGCGGTGGTGGTAATGAGTTCCACCTGCTCCTTGCCCAGCGTACCGGCGGGGTTCTCGCGGTCCAGGCGGTCCAGCCAGAACTTGCGGGTCTGCAGGCGGATAAGGTTGCTGGCGGGCGCACCGGCCACAATTCCGTCGTAGTCCTTCGGAAACTTCTGCGCTTCCGTCAGCCCCTGCCAGCCGCCTGAAGAGCAACCGCTGTAGTAGGCGTGGTGTTCCGGCTTGCCGTAGTAGGCCTTCAGCACCCGCTTCGAGGTTTCAGCCAGCCGGTGGTGGGCCAGATAGGTGAAGTTGTCGACGCGGTCCGGGTGGCCGTCGATCCAATCCGCCTCGAAGAAGTCTTTCTCCGTGACGTGCCCGGTGTCCGTGGAGCCCGTGGCGAAGCCGTCCGCCACAGCGGCCGCCATGGCCGGGTAGTTGAGGGCACCGGTCAGACCGCCGTTGCCCACGTTCAGCAGGCGCCCGTTCCAGTTGTCGGGCAACCAGACTTCGAAGCGGATTTCCTTGCCGATGATGCCGGCCACGCGGCAAAACGCCGCCGTGGTGCCGGCATCCGGCCCGGCCATGACATTGAACAGCGAACGCGGGAATTTCCAGACGCTGCCGCCCGGGATGGCTTCAGCGGTGGTGATGCGGGTATCGGGGAAGGCGCGCTTGGCGATGGCCGCGCAGTGCGGGTCGGCGGCGTGAGCGGCCCAAGGGCCGGAAAGCAGCGCCAGGGCTGCGGCGAAGCGCCGGAAAGAGTGTTGTTTGGTCATGGCATCCCCCTTGAGGGGAGGATGCCATAACCTTTGTGACGATTCAGCCGTCTGCGGTCAGTCGCGCGAGGCGCCCAGCAACTGGAGCAGGCTGAGGAAGAGGTTGTATAGGCTGACGTACAACGTGACGGTGGCGGAAATGTAGTTCCGCTCGCCGCCGTTCACGATTTCCGACGTCTGCCAGAGAATCATGCCGCCTGAGATGAGCACGAACAGGCCCGAGGCCACCAGCGAACCCGTGCTCCAGGAGAAGAAGTACGAACCCAGCGACAGCAGGAAGGCCGCGATGGCACCCAGCGCCAGGAAATTGCCCATGAAGCCGAAGTCGCGCTTCGTGGTGACGACGAAGGCCGACAGGCCGACGAAGGTGAGGCCCGTGAGGCCCAGCGCCTGCATGACCAGCCCCGAGCCCTGCGGCATCTTCAGGTAGATTTCCAGGATGCCGCCGAGCGTGTAGCCCAGCCAGCCGGTGAGGCCGAACACGGCCAGCACACCCCAAGCGCTGTTCTGCAAGCGGTTCACGGCAAACAGGATGCCGAAGTAGCCCACCATCATGAGCAGCGGGTGCATGCGGGGCAGGCCCAGCGAGATGACCGCCCAAGCCACTGCCGCGCTGAAGAGCAGGGTGACCGAGAGCAGGGCATAGGTGTTGCGCAGTACGCGTTGCGTGCTGTCGGCGTAGGTGCTGCCGGTGGAAAGAACGGAAACGGCGGGACGAGCCATTTGTCGACACTCCATATCAGGGGAACGATAGAACCAGTCTAAGGGATTTGAGTGCGGGGAACGAGGGGAGTTCCGTTGGGCTGGACCGGTTTTCCAGCATGTTATATCTATAGGACATCTATTCGGGAAACGGGGCAACTTCATGTGCGGAATCTCGAGGCAGCGCCGGGGCGGCCCAAGGCGAATGGCAGGCGGGTTGGTGGCGCTGGCTTTGGTGCTTCTGCCGCGTTTTGCCGGTGCCGAGGACGTGCAATTCGAAGGCCCGGCAGCGTTGGAGATAGGGGCCAAACTGGCCTGTGGAACCACCGAGCCGGGTGTCGTTCGCTATGGTTATTGGGAAGGGCGTCTTTACAGTCGCGTTCCCGGTGAACGCGACCGTCATCTGTTCGATGTCATCGGCCTGAACGTTCGCCAATGTTCGCGGTCGATCGACTCGGTACGCGGTGCCGGCTACCGAAGCGTTTCGCGGGAAGTGATGGTTTATCTCGACCCCAAAACCGGCGAGGTGCTGGACCAGTGGGCCAATCCATGGATCGGCAAGACGGTCGAAGTGATGCACGTCACCAACGACCCGGTAAACGCCCGGGAACCCACGTATGCGCTGGAGCGTGACGGCAAGCCCTACCGGGTGGCGCTGCGCCAGTACGAAGACATGGTCGTACAATCCATTGAAGTGCCGTTGTTCTATGTGAACCCGCTCGCCGGTGATTATCAGGATTACGTAGGCGGCCAGTACCACGCCATGGAAATCTTCAATACCTTCTACAAGACGAAGGAAATGCTGGACCCCAAGGCCAAACGCATCGCGGATTCGCGCATTTCCTGGCAACGCATTTCCAAGTGGCTGCCGTGGATGCAGATGGGCGAGCGGGAAGGGCTGATGGTGTTCAACGCCACCGGCTTTTCCACCTTTGATGCCGGAAAAATACCGGCGCGATTGTGGGCGTTGGTAGATGCCCGTTGGCCGGCCTACCGTTCACCGCCTCCCGTTGACGACGCCCGTCCGAACGCCACGACGTGGAGTGTGTTCAAGCAGAAGGTGGATGCGGGGCGGATGAAGGAACCCATGCAGCAGGGGAAAACACCATGAATGTATCCAAGCCCGTGACGGAAGAACTGCGCGGTGAGGACTGGGCCGGCGCGATGGGTGATAACTGGCTTGCCAACCTGCAGCGCTTCGAGGGCATGATTGAACCGGTTGGAGCGGCGTTTCTCGAGCACGCCGCTTTTGTGGCCGGAGAGACGGTAGTGGATGTCGGTTGCGGTGCGGGCGGTACCAGTGTGGCGATTGCCCGGTGCGTCGGGCCGTCCGGTGCCGTGCTGGGGCTGGATATCTCGCCGGCGCTGATTGCCCATTCGCGGCAACGGGGCGCTGGCATTGCGCATCTGGCTTTCGAATGTTCGAATGCCGCCGAGGCATTTCCCTCAGGGGCACCGTTTGATCGCCTGTTCTCCCGGTTCGGCACCATGTTCTTTGCCGAGCCCACCACCGCCTTCACCAATCTGCGTCGGATGTTGAAAGCGGGGGGGAGGGCCGACCTGGCGGTGTGGGCGCCCCCGGCGGACAACGAATGGGTTGCCGGCGTCATGGCAGTTTTCGGTCGCCATGTCGACTTGCCGCGGCCGGTACCTCGAGCGCCCGGCCCCTTCGCATTGGCAGACCGGGATTACTGCCGCGAATTGCTGAACGCGGCGGGTTTCGGGCAAGTGGCGTTTACGCCTTGGACGGGTTTGCAGTGTCTCGGCGGTCCTGGTGCAACCGCCGCCGAGGCTGCAGAGTTCGTCATGTCCTCGATGTCCTTCGCCAAAATGCTCACTGCGGGTGATGAGGGGCTGCGGGGGAAAGTCCTGGCCGAGTTGACCGAATGGCTTGCCGCCAGAGTGACGGGTCGCGGTGTCGAGCTGCAGGGAAAGGCATGGTTGGTCAGCGCCGTGGCAGTGTGACCCGGGTCTTTCGCCGTCGCTTCATGAGGGCGGCGAAGGTCAGCAGCACAGCGGCACTGCCGTAAGCCAGCATCCCCGCTGACCAGTCCAGACGGGCGAAGCCCAGCAATCCGCGCAACCACGGCCAAGTCTGGGTGAGCAGCAGCGCCACTGCCACCACCGCGACTATCGCTCCAAGCACCAGGTTCCTCCGGGTCATGCTGCCGCGGCTGGAGAAAGTGAGCGCGATGATGTTTGCCACCAAAGCGTGGAATAACACCGCTCGCATCATGGCGGCTGTGGCAGCCACTTCGACCAGCCACAGGACCAGGCAGCTCAGCAAGCCCAGTGCCATCGCGCCGAGAACTGCAGCCTGCAGGACTCGCGTCCGGGAGAACAATCGAGCGTTCGGCCGCCGTGGTGGACGGCGCATGGTGTCGGGTTCGTCAGGCTCCACTTCGAAAGCCAGCGAGCAAACCGGGTCGATGACCATTTCCAGAAAGGCGATGTGGAGCGGCCCGAGCAGCAGCGGCAGCCCGGTGGCAAGAGGCAGCAACGCCAGTCCTGCCACGGGAATATGTACGGCGACGATGAAGGCCATGGCCTTGCGCAGGTTGTCGTAGATGCGCCGGCCGAGCCGCACCGCACCCACTATCGATCCGAAATTGTCATCCAGCAAAACGATTCCCGCCGCCTCGCGTGCCACGTCGGTGCCACGCTCACCCATGGCGATGCCGATATTGGCCGCCTTCAGGGCAGGCGCATCGTTCACGCCATCGCCGGTCATGGCCACCACTTCGCCTGCTCGCTGCAGTGCCAGCACGATGCGCAGCTTTTGCTCTGGCTGGATGCGCGCGAAGACATCTATGTGCTGCAACTTTTCCGCCAGCGCGACGTCGTCCAGAGCCGCGAGTTCCGGTCCCGTCATCAGTTGGATTTGCTCGGCGCGCGAGGCCAGACCGGCAGCGGTGGCGATCGCGCGGGCCGTCGCCGGGTAGTCGCCGGTAATCATCACCACGCGGATGCCGGCGGCATGGCATTCGGCGACGGCGGCAGGGACTTCGGCGCGCACCGGGTCTGCCAGCCCGACCAGCCCGAGGTAGCGGAAGTGAAACCCTTCGGGCGTGTTCGGCAAGGCGGCGTCGCGGCCGGCTTCTTCGGCACGCCACTCGGCCTGTGCGACGGCGAGAACGCGCAGGCCCTCGGCGGCCAATTCATCCACGGCAGCCGCCAACGCGTGGGTGTCCGCCGCGTCCATGCGGCAAAGTTTCGCTATGGCTTCCGGTGCCCCTTTGGTGGCAACCAGCGAGGGATCGTCGGGCAGCGCCGCGGCCCAGACGTGGGACACCGCCAGCAAGCCGGCGGTAAGCGGGTAGCGGTGCGTCGGCGCGGTGGCAGCGCCAGCCATGGCGTGTTGACCATGCCGTCCATTGCGCTTCGCCAGTT
>JBEGRA010000151.1:0-3614 GCA_041180705.1 Pseudomonadota bacterium
TTCGCGGTGCCTGCCTTGTCGGACCGCATTGGTCGTCGCCCGGTGCTCATCTTTTTCCCCTTGCTCGGCGTCATCTTGCCGCTCGGCGCGCTCTACTTCAGTGGCTCCCTGTGGGTGCTGGCGGCCATCTTCTTCTTTGGCTGGGGGTTGAACGGCGTGTTTCCGCTGTTCATGGGCACCATTCCTTCCGAAACAGTGGACCCGCGGCACGTGGCTACGGCCTTGGGGCTGGTTTGCGCTACCGGCGAAATTCTCGGCGGCGTAATGAGCCCCTTCGTGGCGGGCATGGCCGCCGATCGCTACAACACCTTGGCGGCCCCGCTGTGGATCATGCTGGGGCTATGCATCCTCGCGGGCCTGCTGGCCCTCGGGCTTCGTGAAACGGCGCCGCGCGTTCTGGCGCGGCGTGCGCAAGCCCAGTAAAGGGGCGCGACCAGCGCACCCCGTGGAGCCTGAGCGCCGCTCAGGCTCCTGCCGGGCGGACCCAGAGTCCGCCCTTGCGGCTGGCGAATTTCCAGCCTTCCGCCGTCAATACCAATTCGTCTTCGAAGGTGCCGGGCAGGGGAGCCTTCACGGTAGTGGCGTCCGGTACAGCGGCGCCCGGTGCGCGTTCGCCCGACAACATCAGGATGCGCGAACGTGCCTTGGCGCTTTCCGCGGTCAACACTTCTACCAGTACGTCCGTGCACAGGTGAAACGTCGCCGTGGTGGCTGGCCGCGTTTGCAAGGCCGCCAGAATGGCCGTACGCCCCTGGATGGGCTTGTCGGGTGCCGAGGGGCGGTAGAGAACACCGTTCTCGGTGAACATTGTGGCAATGGCCGCGAAATCCCGTTCGTCGTTCAGGTAAGCGTAGCGGTGGACCAGTTCGCGGCAGGCCTCCACCACGGCCATTTTCTCGGTGTCGTTCACGCGGTTTTCCCTTTCGTACTGGACTGGCCGCAAAAGCCTCGCACGCGCGTTGGTTTCACGCAACAGATGCGTTTGCATCCATGTCGGGTGCGTTTCAGTGCAAGCACGCCCCCTCCGGACTGTGACAAGGTCGGTATCAGTCGATTCACTATTCGGCCTTGGGGCCATTGAGGGGGTAACATGAATCTGAAGCAGTCCATTGCGTTCATCTGCGCGCAGGCCGCCATTGGCCTTTCCGTGGTGGCGCCCGCGTACGCCGCGGACGACGAGGGCGGTATCGCCGAAGTGGTCGTCACCGCGCAGAAGCGCTCGGAGAAGGTGCAGGACGTGCCCATCTCCATCTCCGCGTTCACGGCCGATGCCCTGCAGGAGCGTGCTGCCGTCAGCGTGGCTTCGCTGTCGGACATCTCGCCGAACGTCACTCTTGACGCCGGCACGCCGTTCTCCGGTTCGTCGGAAGTGCTGTCCGCGTACATCCGTGGCATCGGCGCCAACGACTTCGCCTTCAACATCGACCCGGGCGTCGGTGTTTACCTCGACGGCGTTTATCTCGCCCGTTCGGTGGGCGCCAACCAGGAACTCGGCGACGTCGAGCGCATCGAAGTGCTGAAGGGCCCGCAGGGCACGTTGTTCGGTCGCAACACCATCGGTGGTGCCATCTCCATCGTCACGCGCGACCCGGGCAAGGAATTCGCCTTCACCGGCGATGTCACGACCGGCAGCTACGACCTCGTGAAGGTTCGTGCCAGCGTCGACCTGCCCATCAGCGATACGCTGAGTTCTTCGGTCAGTTTCTCGACGCGTCGCCGCGACGGCTACATGCGTCGCATTCCGTTCCCGGGCTTCGCCGGCTTGAGCAACGAACCCGTGACGCAGATGAAGGCTGCCGGCTACGACGGCATCGGTGCTGGCGGGGAAGGCGGTGAAAACCTCTGGACCGGCCGCGTCAAGGTGAAGTGGGACAACGGTGGTCCGCTCACCGCCACGTTCTCGGGCGACTACAGCAAGTCGGACAGCCAGCAGATCGCGAACAAGGTCATCGCCACCTTCCCGTTCGTGTTTGCCGGTACCTACAATTGCGCCATCGCGGGCATCGCGGCGGGCCCTGCCTGCTTCAGCGGCCCCCCGGGCTTTGCCTACCTGCCGGCTCGCGGCGGTCTGAACACCATCGCCGACCTGCCCACCGTGTTCGGTGTGAACGTGGACACCAACCCGTTCAACAACCGTCTGCCGTATGACGACCGTTTCATCACCAACGACATCGACACCAGCTACGCCAACGGCAACAACTACACCAAGTTGAAGCAGTCGGGCGTGTCGCTGACGCTGGCCTACGACATCAACGACAACCTGACGTTGAAGTCGATCACGGCCCGCCGCGAACTGCACTGGAGCTCGGGCATGGACCTGGACGGTTCGCCGCTCAACTTCCTGCACACCAGCTTCACGATGAACCAGCAGCAGACCAGCCAGGAGTTCCAGTTGCTCGGCAACTCGGAAGACAAGCGTCTGAACTGGGTGTTGGGTGCGTACTACTTCAAGGAGTCGGGCAATCTGCACGACTACGTGACGTTCGCCGAAGGCCTGCTGCAGGTTGACGGTCCGAACAACCTCGCCACGAAGAACTACGCCGGCTTCGGCCAGTTGGACTTCCGCGTCAGCGACCTCGTCGGTATCACCGTCGGCGGCCGCTACACGAAGGAAGACAAGGACTTCGAAGGCTTCCAGTCGGACGCCAACGGCCTGACCTACAAGATTCTGAGCCAGGTCGGCGTGCCGCCCTGCGCCAGCATCATCCCCACCATCTCCGATGCTTGCCGTATCGCTGCCGGCTTCCCGAATGCGGGCCAGCCGCTGCGCTACTACATCGCCGGCGTGCAGAACAAGAAGTTCAGCAACTTCTCGCCGAAGATCGGTGTGCAACTGCACCCGGCCGACGACGTGATGGTGTACGGCTCCTGGTCGAAGGGCTACAAGACCGGCGGCTGGACCACCCGTCTGTCGAATCCCCTCAGCTACGCACCGAATTTCGACGAAGAGAAGGCGACCACCAAGGAACTGGGCGTGAAGTCCACCCTGATGGACCGCAAGCTCCAGTTGAACGCCGCGGTATTCGAGACCAAGTACGACGGCATCCAGCTGAACTTCCAGCAGGGCGTGTCCCCGACCATCCAGAACGCCGGCGCGGCGAAGATCAAGGGTGCGGAAATCGAGGCGGTCTTCGCCCCGGTTGACGGCTTCATGATCAACGCTTCCATCGGCTACCTGGATGCGAAGTACACCAGCGTGCTCGCGGGCGCGCAGGTGGCACCGTCCACCGGCAAGTTCGGTCAGGCCGGTGTGGTGCCGGGTGCCACGCTGCCGAAGACGCCGAAGACGAAGTTCAACATCAGCCCCCGTTACGAGGTCAACCTCGCCAACGGCGGCAGCCTCGTGATGCTGGCGGACTACACGCACACGGCGAAGATGAAGAACGACACCGAAGGCAGCTACCTGCTGGACCGTCCGGCCACGGACCAAGTCAACGCGAGCGTTACCTACAACGAGCCGCAGGGCAAGTGGAGCGCTACCGTCGGTGGTACCAACCTCAGCGACGAGCGTTACCTGACCACCGGTCAGGCGCAGCTCGCCGGCGGCCAGGTGTACGGTACGTACAGCCGTCCGCGTGAGTGGTACGCCCGTATCGGCGTGAAGTTCTGATGAG
>JBEGRA010000152.1:0-3755 GCA_041180705.1 Pseudomonadota bacterium
GACCTCATCCGCCACAACATCCGCGTGAACGCCTTGTGCCCGGGCGGCGTCGACACGCCGTTGCTGCAGGGCGCAGGCCCGGCGGTGATGGCGGCCCTGGCGAGTCAGCACCCCATCGGGCGTCTGGCCACGCCGGAAGAAGTGGCACAGGCAGCTCTGTTCCTCGCCTCGGATGCGTCCAGTTTCACGGTGGGTGCCACCCTCACCACGGACGGCGGTCTCGTCGTCTCGTAGCACCGGCGCGCAAACCCACGGCATTCCGCTTCCGCGGGCGTATGCTGGTAGCGCCATGAACGGGCCCACCGACAACCCCGTGGAGCGTTACCAGCTGCAGGTCACCGGGATGACCTGTGCTTCGTGTGTGGCGCGCGTGGAGCGCGCCCTGCTGGCGACGCCGGGAGTGGTATCCGCGAGCGTCAACTTCGCGACGGAACAGGCCACCGTGGAGGCCCCGCCCGCCACCTTGGAAACCCTGGTAAACGCCGTGAAGCAGGCCGGCTACGAGGCAACCCCGGTGGGTCCGGCAGCGGCAAGGCCGACGCCGCAGCCTGCTTCATCGGCGCCTGTGCGTCCGGTCGCAGCGAACGCACAGGCTTCATGGCAAGCCCGTTGGCAAACCGGGTGGCGACGCCACGGACACTTGGCGCTGGCCATCGCCTTGTCCACTCCGCTGCTCCTGCCCATGCTCTTCCTGCCCTTCGGCATCCACTGGATGCCTTCACCCGCTTGGCAATGGCTACTCGCCACGCCCGTCCAGTTCTGGCTGGGTGCACGCTTCTACCGGGCAGGCTGGCAGGCCTTGCGCGCCCGCAGCGGCAACATGGACCTGCTGGTAGCACTGGGAACCTCCGCGGCCTACGCACTATCAATCTATCTCTGGCTGCAGGGGGAACCTGGGCACCACACCGCGACGCATGGAGCTAACGCGCCGCCGCTGTATTTCGAGGCCTCCGCAGCGGTCATCACGCTGGTGCTGCTCGGCAAGTGGCTGGAGCAACGGGCCAAATTCCGCACCACAGCCGCCATTCGCGCGCTGCACTCTCTGCAACCGGCCACAGCGCGCCTGTTGCGCGGCGAAGTCGCTACCGAAGTTCCCGTGGAAGAGGTGAAGGTCGGCGACGTGCTGCGCGTGCTCCCCGGCGACCGCGTACCCGTGGACGCCGAAATAACGGAAGGTCGCAGCCATCTCGACCTCGCGCTTGTCACCGGCGAGAGCCTCCCAATCGCTCGGGAGCCAGGTGACCACGTCGTCGGTGGTGCCATCAACCTGGATGGCGTGCTCACCGTGCGTACCACGGCCATCGGCACCGAAACCACTTTGGCCCGCATCATCCGTTTGGTCGAAAGCGCGCAGGCCGGCAAAGCCCCCATCCAACGCCTGGTGGACCGCGTCAGCGCGGTGTTCGTCCCGGTAGTGCTCGGTATCGCCGGCCTCACGTTCGGTGGCTGGTGGGTTTGGGGCGGCGCGTGGGAACCCGCCTTGCTGAAGGCGGTCTCGGTACTCGTCATTGCCTGCCCCTGCGCGCTCGGCCTCGCCACGCCAACCGCATTGCTGGTGGGGACTGGCATCGCTGCCCGCCGCGGCATCCTCATCAAAGACGCCACCGCTCTGGAACACGCGCAAGCCGTCACCTTGATGGTGTTCGACAAGACCGGCACGCTGACCGAAGGTCACCCGGCTCTGGTGGCCGTAGAACCGGCCGACGGGCAAACACGCGAGGCGGTACTTCGACTCGCAGCAGCGCTTCAGCAGGGCAGCAACCATCCTTTGGCGAGCGCCGTTCTAGCCGCCGCCAAAACCGAAGGCATCGCGCTCCCACCTCTGCGTGATGGACAAGTGCTGCCGGGGCGCGGCGTCCAAGGCAAGGTACTGCGCCAGCAACTCGCGCTGGGCAGCACGCGTCTGGCCGCCGAATTCGGGCGGCTGGAAAGTCCCCTCGCGGTAGCGGCCACCCGGGAAGCCGACGCCGGCCACAGCGTGGCGTGGTTGCTGCGAATCGACACCGCACCGCCGCAGGCTCTGGGGCTACTGGCCTTCGGCGACCCTGTGAAGACTGCCTCCACCGCAGCAATCGAAGCCTTGCATGCGTTGGGAATCAAGACAGCGCTGCTCACCGGCGACCACGCAGAGACGGCAAGGCGCGTTGGCCTCGAACTCGCCATCGGCGAAACCCATGCCGATGTCCTGCCCGAAGAAAAAGCACGCTTCATCGAAGGCTGGCGCGCCGCAGGTGAAGTCGTGGGCTTCGTCGGTGATGGCAACAACGACGCACCTGCCATGGCCATCGCCGCTTGCAGTTTCGCGATGGCGACAGGAACCGCCGCTGCCACCGAAACGGCCGGCATCACCCTGATGCGCAGCGACCCGCGGCTGGTGGCGGAAGCCGTCGAGATTTCACGGCGTACACACCGCAAGATTCGGCAGAACCTGTGGTGGGCCTTCGGCTACAACGCGCTTGGCGTCCCGCTCGCTGCACTCGGGCTGTTCAACCCCGTCATCGCGGGGCTGGCGATGGCGTTCAGCAGCGTCAGCGTCGTGACGAATTCATTGCTGCTCGACGCCAAGCGCCTTTCCCGATAAGCCAGGTTTGTACTGCTCCGTACGCAGTGCCTATGCCATGGTGCATGCGCGTCAGCGCACTGAATGCGCGAGCGAACACAGCGAACCTGAGCTCGCTGTCATTCAGTCTCCAAGGACGGAGCCACCCCATGAACATTCAACCCGCCATTCGTCCGCAATGGACTCCCGGGCACGGCGTCGCCCCCATTCATCACGGCCGGTTCTCGCGCCAACCGCCGCCACCGGAGGCACCGCCGCCGCGTACCCGCATCACGCTGTTGAGCGAAGTGGATTCGGTGGACGCGCCCGCCAACCGGTTCGTCGTCCGCGAGTACTACATTCGCGCGGTGTGCGTTACACCGCAGACACGGTTGTATGACCTTTGCCGAGATGAAGCGCACCTGCTGCCGCTCGAAGAGTTGTTGCCCGGCGATTGGGTGGAAGTACGCGGCACGCTGCAACCAGGCACCATCGGTCCAGTCGTCGCGACGGAAGTCATCCGCCTGCGCCCGCGTGGTCGCCTGGGGGGCTAGCCTGCACGGACGTCGACTGTAGCCGGCTTGCGCACTACCGGCCCGCATTCACAAGGCATTCACCACAAAAGGCTCGCGGCGCTGAAAAAAGGCTGTTTTTTCAGCGCCGCCGCCAACTCCCGCTTGTATTTCCCCGGGAAAGACGCCTACATTCGAGGTGACGGCACGATTTCGTGCCGTGCAGAGCGATACCAAAACCAAATTTGAGGGGGACTCAGCATGAATGCAGAGAAGATCCTTGGCCTGCTTGTTCTGGCGCTTTCGGTAGTTGGTGGGTTCGTAGCCATCCCGTACGCGGGCTTGGCGCTCGTGGTGCTCGGTCTGGTTCTCGGTGCCATCATCGACCGGGAAGGCAGCGTACGCATTTTCGCTTCGGCCATCGTGCTGGCGGGGGCAGCCAGCCACACGCTGGATGCCATCCCGGCCATTGGCACCAATCTGTCGAGCATTGTCGGCAACCTCGCCGCCATGTCTGCAGCTACCAGCATCTCGCTGGTCGCCCGCAACCTCTGGATGCGCTTCAAGCCGTAATCCGGCTTTTCCCTTGCGGAAAAGAAGGCCGCCTCAGGGCGGCCTTTTTCATGGCAACGACAAGAACGGAAAGCGCCCCCAAGGATGGTCTTGCCTAGTACGACAAGAGCCGCGGCGCAAGCCTTGTTCGG
>JBEGRA010000153.1:0-6212 GCA_041180705.1 Pseudomonadota bacterium
GGATCCGCCCTGCCAGGTGACGACGACGTGGCCGGGGAAGAGCTTGGAAGCGGCGACGGCGGATTTCTCGCCTTCGACCACCAGGACGGGGTCGTCCGGGCGGCGGGCCAGGAGGTGGAGGTTGAAGAGGGGGACGGGCTCCGGGTTGACCCAGCCCTTCCAGCGCCAGTGGCGTGGGTTGAGCGGGTCCGGAAGCTGGTTGTCGGGCGGCAGGAGACGGAGGGGCCGGACGTCCTTGGAGCCGTCGGGGAGGTCGAACCGGACGACGTAGGCGTGGATCGTGCCGTCCGGGTTGTGGTAGGGCCAGGCGGCGGTGCCGTAACGGTAGGGCTCGGTGGCGGCTGTGCGGTGGCCGAATTTGAGGGGGTCGAAGACCCGGGCGGGGCGGGGCTGGTCGTCGCGGATTCCCAGGTAGTTACGTGCCCAGGCTGCGGCCTTGCCGATGGGGAGGACCTGGGATTGAGCGATGAGGTTGAGCAGGTCGCCACCGTCGCCAGCAGCGTGGTCGTACCAGAGGCCGCGTTTCGGGCCGTCGAGTTCGACATAGCAGGAGTCGCCTGGGTCGTTGAAGACGTTGCCGACGATCCACTGGTTGCCGACGCGGCGGCCGGCAGGGAGGAGTTGGGCGCAGAGGTCTTCGGCGCGGGCCGCGAGTGCGTCCGCGAGTTCGTGGAGTTCCATGGGTGCTTGTAGGTGGGGTGCTTGTGGTTGTGTCAGGTGGTCATAAAAGCTGGCGTATGCTCGCCGACGTAGGCCCCGAGTTGGTTGAACTCATGGTACTCGACGGCTTCCTCGTAGGTCATGCCCATGCCCTGGAGCTTGGCGATGACGCGGTTGTAATCGTACACGACGAACGCCTCGCTCCCGAACCGCGTGCCGATGCCAAGGATGCAGTCGTCGAAACCGTCCATGATCAGGAGGTCCGGGTTGATGTCAGCGATTTGGTCGCGGGTCATGGGCGGGTGTCACATGCACGGAAATGCCGGCATTTGGATGCAGGTCAAAAAGCGGCTCCGAAAGCGGCTCCGAAAAGAGGGGACACTTTGATGGAAAAGAGGGGACACTTTCACTCCTCCTCCGGGTGGTTCAGGTCCCACTCTCGGGCCTCCAGAGTGGCGATGCGCAGCTGCTCAGGCGTGGGTTCCTTGTCCTCGCATAGCAAACCGATGCGCTCCCAGAAGAGGTAAGTTGCGTTGGCTGAGAGACCTGGAGGGATGAGGATCATAGATGTTCGGTATCCGAAACCGCCCTGGCGATGATGGCCATACCACCAGCCGCGTTGATCTGTTCCATCCAGTTGCGCTGCTCGTCGCGGACGCGACCGGTGGGAGTCTTGACCTCGATGGATAGGAATTGCGCGATGGGCTTGCCCACCATGTCGGCTGTGATCGTAACCGTGCGCCAGCCGATCAGATCACCACTCCCCGGGAAAAGCCCCATGCGCACGTGGCGCGCGTCTGTCAGGAATACCCCTTCTGGATCGCGGAGAGCCTTGCCGACGTAGCCCTCGCCAACCTGGTTGCGGAACACACGGACGTGCGGCTTGGAACCAGCTGCGCGGAGGATCAGGGCTTGGAGTTCGGATTCGGTCATCGGATGAGGAGGTTGACTGTGGCCTTACGGGAACGGGCTTGCCAGCGGAAGAATGCCCAGCCTGGTTTGTAACCCCTGCGGCGCGCAAGCGCTTTGAAGTCTTCCAGGGTGCGACATTGAGCCTCCTCACGGCGCGCATCCCTGCGCCGCATGATGTCCTCGATCGACAGGCGCGTAAGCTCACCATCGACTTCCTCGATATCGCGTGGGTTCACCTCGCGTTCTGCGCCACACTGCGGGCACGTCATGCCGGTGAAGATGGCGAAGCATTCGGTACACTGCTTGGTCTCGACCGGCCTGGACTTGGCCTTGCGCTTCTCGCGGCCTTCCAGATCCCACTCGCGGTCCTGCTCGGCCAGACCGTGACGCAGGCAGTTTCCTACGTGGTCTAGGATGACAGCGTGAGTCTTGCCGGGGTACGGTCTGAGAGCGCGCCCCAACTGTTGCAGATGCATCGACAACGACATCGTCGGGCGAAGAAGAATCGCCGCGTTGACCGTGGGAAGATCGAACCCCTCGGAGATAAGCTCGCAGCTGGTCAGTACCAGGATGCGCCCCGCAGTCAGATCCTCCACGCGCTTCTTGCGTGTCTCCTCATCCAGCTTGCCGTCGATCGACGCTGCCGGAATGCCAGCAGCCTCAAACTGTGCCGCAACGTTCTGCGCGTGAGCGACGGAGACGCAGAAGGCCACGGCACGTTGACCTGGGCAAAAGCGCCGGTAGTGCGATACCGCGTCGCCGGTTATTTTTGGGGTGTCGATTACTTCGGCCGCCTCACCGCGATCATAGTCGCCGGCCACCTTGGAGATGGCTGACAGGTCGATTGGCTTCGCCGGCGCGTAGTAGACTGGCTTCGCAAGGAATCCGTTCTCGATCAGCCACGACACGGACGGGCCCATGACGATCTCCTTGAAGATCGTGCCGAGGCCCTTTCCATCCAGGCGCTCTGGCGTTGCGGTCACACCGAGAAACTTGGCATTCGGCCACGCTGCGAACATGGCAATGTACGATGCCGACACAGAGTGGTGGGCTTCATCGACGATGACGAAGTCCGGCGGGGTGATACTTTCCAGGCGCCGCACCAGCGTCTGAATCGACGCGACCATGACGCTCTGATTGACCTGCGGCTGACCCGATTGGATCCAGCCGTGAGCCACGTCGAACCGTTTCAGCGTCGCAGATATCTGACCGAGGATCTCACGGCGGTGCGCGACGATCATCACACGACTGCCCTTCTGCGCCGATTTTGACGCCATGTAGCTGAATAGGACCGTCTTGCCTGATCCGGTCGGAGAGACCGCTAGCGGACGGGACTGGCCGCGCACGAACGCCATGCGGATGCGATCGATCAGATCGGTTTGATATGGGCGGAGGTCCATCGTGAGCCGAAGGCTATGTTCCGATGCTTGACGTGTCAAGCAAATGCCATACAGTCCGCCGCCGTGAAGATCAAACGAGTGAGCTATCGATTGCCTGAGAAACTGGTGGGTCGCCTGTCGGCCGAGGCGAAGGCGCAGCGCCGCACGCGCACGGCGTTGCTGGTGCTGGCACTGGAGTCGTACCTGACGAAAGCAGTTGACAAATCTGAGGCCGCCTAAACGATACCCCCACGACGAAAACCTGGTCTCGTCAACCAGGCGCGAGTCAGGCGCGTTATTCTGACTGGCACCGAATGCCGCAGGGCATTCACCGGACCACGGCTCGGACTCGCCACCGAGGTTGGTTGACGGCTCGCTTGAGCCTGCAATCTGCCTCGTTGTCTCGGAGGGGTGGGTGAAGAAAACCCCCGAGGCAGGAGAAAGCCACCATGGCCGCCGGTAATGTAATCAGTTGCAAGCAGTTTGCTTCCTTCCTGGTCTCGCAGGAGCCTGTGTACGACAAGGAAGTTCTCAAGGACATCCGTCCCTTCGATGGTCTGATCGGGTACTATCAGACTGGCTCGTTCGATGCGTATTCGGGTACTCAGCACACGTTCGACCGCTTCAACAGCGTGTTCCCGAATGTCACCACCTCTTGGGATCCCGTTTCGGGCGCCAGCTGCTCCGGCACGCCGTGCGATCCGACCGAGAACAAGATCGGTTGGGGCTGGACCCGTAACACCTACGCCCTGGAGAAGCAGTCCTGGGGTTCCGACATCCTGTGCTTCGATCAGATTATGACGAAGACCAAGGCGAAGGAACACTTTCGCCAGATCATCGACGACGTTCTGCGTCCGGCGACCAACTGGATCACGACCTACTACCTCCAGCGCAAGGCGATGGAGTTGGGCGGTTCGCTGGCCGGTGGTAACGCCTTCGCGTGCGCCGCTGGTCTCCCGGCGATCAACTTCGCCTGGGTTGGCGCTGGCTACACGACTCTGCGCGTTACCGATAATGCCGGCGTGGCAATCGCTGCCGCTTCGCTCGGCCGCCTGACGCCCGAAATCCTCCAGTCCCGCGTGACGCGCCAGTACTTCCTGGGCGCCATTCAGGCCGGCAAGGAAGGCTTCGACAGCCTCCAGCTGCACACCGACAAGGATACCTTCCGGTATCTCCAGAAGACCAATGCCACCCTGTACGATGCCTGGCGCTTCGGCGTTTTCGCCCCGGCCGCCAAGGAGTTCTACAAGTATGGCTTCATGGGCTTCGTCGGTGACTTCATGGTCAAGGTGCTTCAGTTCCCGCTGAAGTTCAACGCGACGGCGACCCCGGGCAACTACACCCTGGTGCTGCCGTACAAGAACGTCGCTGCCACCGAGGGTATCCGGTCGATCTTCAACGAGGACTACGACAAGGCCCAGTTCCAGATCAGCTACATCAACAACCCGCGCTCTCTGCGCGTGCTGCCGTTCCGTCCGGAGGCCGTGAACCCGAACATGCCGTTCATGGTTCGCGACTACGGTGGGCGGTGGAAGTTCGCGACCAACGACCTGGGCGCGGACTGTGCTGGCAAGCCGATCGACAACGCCCGTGGCAACAAGGGCAAGTTCATCGCCGACTTCCAGCTGGCTGTGAAGCCGGAGCATCCGGAATGGCTTGAACCGATCTTCCACAAGGTGGATCGTGGCTGCATCGAGATCATCCCTGTGTGCGAAGCCGATCCTGGCAATCCCGCTCAGAGCTACAACAGCGCCGACCCTGTCTGCGCTCCTGTGGTTCAGTTCGAGGCTGTGGCCAACGACGCTGGCAACTTTGTCATCGGCACCACTGGCATCATGTGCAACGACAACATCGTCACCAATGCTGGCATCAGCGAGGCCACCCCGGCCGCCCTGGTCGCCGCCTTGCAGGTCGTCTGGGACGCCGAGTTCGGCGCTACCTCCGGAACCTGGTCGGTTGTCTCTGGCAACACGATCCAGCTGGCCGGCTCGTCTACCGAGACGGTGCCTTGCACGAACGTGACGCTGGAGTTCTCGATCTAATCGAGTGATCACAATGGGGGCCTTCCTTCGGGAGGGCCCCCTCTTCAAAACCTGTAAGAGAAAGGCCGCAGATGTACGGACAGATGATGAAACGCAAGAAGGACGGAATGGGTCGCATGGGCCCCGAAGTCGAGACCGTCGAGTTCACGCCGCCTGCTGGCCTGAAGCTGGATGGAGATTCCGGCACCGCCATGGTGGATTGGCGCATGACTCCCCAGGGCACCCTGGAAATACTCTCGTTCGACGGCGTGAGCCTCGGACAACCGCCTGAGTCTGAGGATGATGGAGAGATGGAAGTGTCGGTGAAGATCGACGACATGGAAGGCGAGGAGGAGGCATAACATGGCTGCCCTCACGTCCAACCAGATCGCCGCTCTCAGCGGCTGTTTCGACTGCCTGTCGCCTGGCATCAAGGAGACCTACATGGTCACGCTGCTTCAGCAGATCCAGGGGTCGCTTCCTGGCGCCTCGCTGACGACCACCAGCCCGGGCGGTCTGCTGACCGTCACGGACACCTCCGCAGCCAACCTGGCGCGGAAGAAGTTCACGCTTCAGAACCAGAAGAACGAAGAACTGTATGTTAAGTTTGGCACCGGTGCCAGCGCGACGGACTACCACATCTTGCTTCCGCCGCATAATACTGGTTCCAAGAATTCCGACCCTTTGATGCTGGATGGATACACTGGCGCGATCAGCGTGGCTCCAACCAGCGGTTCTCCGTCCTACACCTTCGCCGAATTTGTCTGACCTATGCCCACCCCTTCCATTCAAACGCTCGTCACTGACGCGCAGCAGGTGCTGAACCTGAGTTCGATCTCGGCCGTTCGTGCCACCGTTGCGGTCGCCCTGGCCAATGCCAACACCGGCACGCCTCTCAACCCGAATCTGACCACGCAGCAGCTGTGGGATCAGTTCTACCAGGTGGTCACGCAGCCGAAGTCCGATATCGAGTCGATCATCGCGAATCAGCTGATGAAGTTCCTGTATGCTCCGCCGGCGCCGGGTGGCGTTGGCGCGGATAAGCAGGTGATATTCAATGATGGTGGGACGTTGGCGGGCAATGCTGCGCTGACGTTCAACAAGGCGACTGGGTTGCTGACTGCTGGATCAGCGTCCATCACCGGCGACCTGACGGTTGATACCTCGACGCTGAAGGTTGATAGCGCGAATAATCGGGTGGGTATAAATAAATCGTCACCAACTGTTCCTTTGGATGTCG
>JBEGRA010000154.1:0-2578 GCA_041180705.1 Pseudomonadota bacterium
TCCATGACGCCTGGACGGTAGCCCTCGATGAGCACGTCGACCTTCTCGATGGTGCTCAGGCAGAAGGCGCGGTCATCCGGGTTCTTCAAATCCACCGTGACGACATGGCGACCGCGGTCGATGATGGGATTCGGAAACGGGTTGCCCTCGGGGCGTTCGAAGCGCAGGACTTCGGCACCGAGGTCCGCCAGGAGCATGGCGCAGTGCGGGGCTGGCCCCAGACCCATGAGTTCCAAGACCCTCAGCCCACTCAAGGGGCCGTTGCGCTTCGTGGGCTGCGGGGAGGTCATGGTGTGGTCCTTCGTGAAGAGTGGTCGGCGCAGCCTTACAGCGAGCGCGCGATCACTTCCTTCATGATTTCGCTGGTGCCGCCGTAGATGCGCGAGACGCGGGCATCACGCCACAGGCGCGCGATGAGGTACTCGTTCATGTAGCCGGCGCCGCCATGGAGTTGCAGCGAGCGGTCGCAGATTTCGCAGTGCAGTTCGCTGTGCCAAAGCTTTGCGGCCGAGGCCTCGGCCGTGGTCAGTTTGCCGGCGACCAAACGCAGCAAAGCCCAGTCCAGATGGGCCCAGCCCACTTGCACCTTGGCTTTCATGTCCGCCAATTCGTAGCGAGTGTTCTGGAAATCGAACACGGTTGCGCCGAAAGCCTTGCGCTCCTTGGTGAAGTTCACCGCTTCGTCCAGCGCGCGTTGGGCGCTGGCCTGGCTGATGACCGAGATCGAGAGACGCTCTTGCGGCAGTTGCTTCATCAGACAGATGAAGCCCTTGCCTTCGTCACCCAGGAGGTTGGTTACCGGAACCCGTACGTCGTTGAAGAAGAGTTCCGAGGTGTCCGCCGAAGGCTGGCCGATCTTGTCGAGGTTGCGGCCACGCTTGAAGCCGTCGCGCGTCGCTTCCACGAGAATGAGGCTGATGCCCTTGGCGCCGGCCGTGGGGTCCGTCTTGGCGACGAGAATGATGATGTCGGCGTTCTGACCGTTCGTGATGTAGGTCTTGGAACCGTTGATGACGAACTCGTCGCCCTCGCGGATGGCCGAGGTACGGATGGCCTGCAGGTCGGAGCCCGTGCCCGGTTCCGTCATGGCGATGGCTGCGATGACGTCGCCCTTCACCATGGCGGGCAGCCAGCGCTGCCGCTGTTCCTCGGTGCCGTAATGGAGAATGTAGTCGGCACAGAGGTCCGACTGGACCGGCAGGCCGGCCGCGGAACCGACATAGGCCAGCTCTTCGCTGATGATGGCGTTGTAGCGGAAATCGAGGCCCATGCCGCCGTACTCTTCGGGCACGCCGGGGCACAGCAGGCCGGCATCACCGGTGGCCTTCCAGAACTTGCGGTCGACAATGCCTTCCTCGTCGAAGCGCTTCATGTTGGGAACGAGTTCTTTTTCAAAGAACTTGCGCACGCTGTCGCGGAAGAGTTCGTGGTCTTCGCCGTAGGCAATTCGGTCCTGAGTGTTCAGCATGGCGCCTCCAGAGGTTTGCCGACTAGTCTGCCGCGTGTTATTTGAATAGGCAATCAAAAATAGAAGCGGCAAAGGCGGGCGAGGCGACGCCGTGGTTCGCCGGGGGTCGCTGCCTCCGCCGGTTTTGGGCCTCGGGACACCCCGATGGGGCGAATTGATTGAACGCCTGATATAGTTGCAAAGTGCCAAACTCACGGAACTTCGCATGAATACTGCCACCTCCCGTTCCTCTGCGCCTGCGCGGGCCGGGCGGAAGCGTCGTGATGCCACGACCGAGCAGGCGCTTCTCTTGGCGACAGATAACCTGTTGACGGAAAAGGGAAACATCGACTTTTCGCTGGCGGAGGTCGGGGCCCGAGCCGGGCTCAGTACCGCCCTGGTGCAGTACTACTTCGGCAGCAAGCACGGGCTCCTGGCCGCCTTGCTGGAATGGAGTTCCAGCCGGTACGTTTCGCAGATCAACGGATTGCTGGCGATGGAGCTTTCGGCGCCCGAAAAACTGCAGATTCACCTGCGGGCGCTGGTCAAGACCTATCTCAAGACTCCGTACATCGACCGGTTGCTGCACCACCTCATCAGTTCCTCGGACGATTCAGAGGCGCAGCGCATTTCCGATTTCTACGTGAAGCGTGTCGTGGAGTTCTACCGGCACCTCATCGATCAGGGCGTTCGCGAGGGGCATTTCCGCCCCGTGGACCCGCTGCACCTTTATTTCATTCTGCTCGGCACGGCCGATCACCTTGCCGCCCGCCGACGCCTGCTCGCTTCCGCTCTCGGTACAGCCGACCTCGACATGGACTTCGTGGGGGTGTTCAGCGCGGCCCTGAATGACATGATGCTGAACGGCTTGCGCAAGACCTGACCCTGTCATCCGACGGCCTGTCAAAATTAATTTGATTGGTCATTTAAATAGCGTTATGGTTCTTCCAATTGCCGGGTTCTGACCGGCCCGCGGCCCCTCGGGGCGCTTTGGGGGAGGCCGATGACGTCCAACCAAGATTCGCTCGCAGGCGACCAGTCCTCTCGGGGAACCACTGAGGCACACGGCGTTGCAACTGCCGCTTCGTCAGGGCTGGGCGGGGTTGGCCTTCACCCCTGCTGCCATGCGGC
>JBEGRA010000155.1:0-32238 GCA_041180705.1 Pseudomonadota bacterium
GCGCCGGGTACGGCTCGCGGAAGTAGCGCGCCATCACCTCGTTCACCGTGCCGAACTGCCCGAGATCGGTCAGGTAGATGGTGACGCGCACGGCGTCATCCAGCGTGCCGCCCGCGGCCGCGGCCACCGCCTTCAGGTTCTCGAATACGCGGGTGGCCTGCGCTTCGATGCCGCCCTCGACGATCGCCATGGTGGCCGGGTCGAGCGGAATCTGCCCGGAGAGGTAGACCGTGTCGCCGGCGCGGATGGCCTGGGAATACGGACCGATGGCCTTGGGGGCGGCGTCGGAATGAATGGGCTGGCGCGACATGGGGTTTCCTCGGGTTGTCCTCGGCGCGAATGTTAACCCGACAAGGTGTCGGGGTTCAGGGCGCTTGGGGTTGGTGACCATGGGCGAGTGCCTGCGGTTGACAAGCACGGGCGGCAACGCGAACCATCGACCATCGGGCCGCCATTCGCGGCGCGCCTTCCCAAGGCCACTTTCATGACCACCCGTCGCCATTTCCTCACCGGCTCTCTCGCTGCGGCGACGCTCGGTGCCAGCCATCTGGCCGGCGCTGGCGTGAAGCGCTTCCTGACTCGTGGCGGCTCTGCCTTGCTCGTGATGGGTGGGCCCATCTACACCGGCGTCGCGAATCACCCCAAGGTGGAAGCGCTGCTGGTGTTGGAGGGGCGCGTCGCCTATGCCGGCTCGCTGGCCGGCGCCCGCAGTCAGGTGCAGTTGCTGGAAAGCGCGGCGGGCAGCGCTTTCCGCACGTTGGATCTGGCCGGCGCCGCGGCGTTTCCCGGCTTCGTCGATTCCCACGCGCATTTCGTGGGCATTGGCCTGCGCGAGATGACGCTGAACCTCGAAGGCACGGCTTCCATCGCCGAATTGAAAACGCGGCTGGCAAAGTTCGCGGCGGAACAGCCGGCCGGGCCCATCACGGGCCGCGGTTGGATAGAAACCCATTGGCCCGAGGGGCGCTTCCCCACGCGGCAGGATCTGGATGCGGTGGTGAAGGACCGCCCCGTTTATCTGGAGCGGGCGGACGGGCATGCGGGAGTGGCGAACAGCGTGGCCCTGACGCTGGGTGGCGTGACTGCCGGTACGGTGGACCCCGCGGGCGGGCAAGTGCTGCGCGATGCGGGCGGTCAGCCCACGGGAATGCTCATCGACCGTGCACAGTCTCTGGTGGCGGACCGCATGCCGCAGCCCGACACCCCCATGAAGCGGGAAGCGCTGCGCCGTGCCAATCGCTTGTACTTGCAGCGGGGCTGGACGGGGCTGCATGCCATGAGTGCGGCCGCCGAGGACGTGACGCTGGCGACGGCGCTGGCTGGCGCGGGCGAACTGAAACTGCGGTCGGAGCATTACCTTGACCCTTCCGGCGCCGAAGAAGTGCTGGCGCGTGGCCCTTATGCGGACGCCACGGGCCGCGTGCGGGTGCGCGGTCTCAAGCTTTACGCGGACGGCGCGCTGGGCTCGCGGGGTGCCGCCTTGCTGGCACCCTACGCCGACTCCGCGAAGTCTTCGGGTTTGCTGCAGATGGCGAAGGAAGAGGCGCAGGGCTGGATGCGCCGCGCGCTCAAGGTGAATGCCCAGGTGGCGATGCATGCCATCGGCGATCGCGGCAATCGGCTGGTGCTGGACTGGTTTCAGGAGTTGCTGGAGGGCGATGGCACGCCCGAGGGCAAGGCATTCGGTTGGGACCGCCGCTGGCGCATCGAGCACGCGCAAGTGGTGTCCCCGCAGGACATTCCGCGCTTCGCGAAGTTGGGCGTCATCGCCTCCATGCAGCCATCGCACGCCATCGGCGATTTGTATTTCGCTGGCGCGCGCCTTGGCCCGCTACGACTGAAAGGCGCCTATGCGTGGCGCAGCTTGCTGGATGCGGGCGCCACCATTTGTGCCGGCTCCGATGCGCCGGTGGAAAAGGGCGACCCGCTCATCGAGTTCTACGCGGCGGTGTATCGGCACTCACTCGACGGCTTCGCCGGCCCGAGTTGGGGGCTGGACCAAGTGGTGACGCGGGCCGAGGCCCTGCGCATGCTCACTTGGGCTCCCGCTTACGCCTGCGGCCGTGAACATGAGCTGGGCAGTCTGCAAGTGGGCAAGATGGCAGATCTGAGCGTGTTCTCGAAGGACCTCATGACCGTGCCGCCGGCCGAGATACTGCAGGCGAAGGCGGTCTTCACCGTCGTGAATGGCGAGGTGGTGTTCGGGGGCTGAGGGTTGGCGGTGGACCGGCGTTGGTCCAGCCTTCGGTCGAGGTCAAGCCAACAACACGCCAACTCAAGCCAGCGTGCGCGTCACCGACAGCACGTCTTCCATGTGACGGATGGCGCGGAGTACGCGCGCCAGATGCTTGCGGTCTTCCACCTGCAGTTGGAAGGTGATGGTGGACGCAGCGCTGTCGCGCTCGGTGAGCGATACCGTGTCGATGTTGGTATCCGTTTCGGCGATGCGGGTGGCCACGGCAGCAAGCACGCCCACCCGGTTCTGCACATCCACGCGCAGTTGCGAGGCGAACAGCTTGCCCGGCTCGTTCTTCCAGCTGACCGGAATCCATTTGTCCGGCTGCTTTTGCCAGCCCGACACGCTGCCGCAAGTGCTGCGGTGAATGATGACGCCGCGGCCTGTGGTGAGGTGCGCGGTGATGGGGTCCCCGGGGACCGGGAAGCAGCAGTGCGCGTAGTCCACTGCCAGGCCTTCCGTGCCGGCGATAGCCAGCGGCACCGTGCCTTCACCGGGGGCTCCGGAAGTGCTCCGCGGAGCGGGGGCGCCCGGCTGCGTAGGGAGCAAGGAACGCGCCACCAACGGCGCAAGGCGCTCGCCGAGGCCGATTTGCTCGAAGAGCGCGTCGCGGTCCGCGAGGCTCGCTTCGCGGGCGGCACGGTCTAGCGCGGCTTCGGGTACCTGCTTCAGTGGCAGCGAGAACTCCTGCAGCGCTTGGTCCAGCAGGCGGCGGCCCAGTTCCACTGCCTCACCGTGCTTCATGCTCTTCAGGTAGTGGCGTACGGCAGTGCGCGCCTTTGCGGTGACCACGAAGTTCACCCACACCGGGTTCGGCGTGGCGCCGCGTGCGGTGATGATCTCCACTGTTTGGCCGTTGCGCAGTTCGGTGCGCAGTGGCACGAGACGGCGGTCGATCTTGGCCGCCACGCAGCGGTTGCCCACGCCGGTGTGCACGGCGTAGGCGTAGTCGACGCAGGTAGCGCCGCGCGGCAGTCGCAGGATGTCGCCCTTCGGCGTGAACACGTAGACCTTGTCCGGAAAGAGGTCCACGCGAACGCTTTCCAGGAACTCTTCGGAGGTGCCGCCCTCCTGAATCTGCATCAGGCCCTTCAGCCATTCGCGGGCCCGTTCCTGCTGCGCGCTCCCGGTGTCTTCATCACCGGTCTTGTACTGCCAGTGGGCAGCGATGCCGCTTTCCGCCAGACGGTGCATTTCGGTGGTGCGTATCTGCACTTCGAGCGGAATGCCGTTGGGCCCGAACAGCGTGGTGTGCAACGACTGGTAGCCGTTGATGCGCGGGATGGCGATGTAGTCCTTGAAGCGCCCCGGCATGGGCTTGTAGAGCCCATGCACCAAGCCGAGCACGCGATAGCAGGTGTCCACGCTGTCCACGACGACGCGGAAGCCGTAGACGTCGACCACTTCCGACAGCGGCACCTGCTTCTTCAGCATCTTCTGGTAGATGCTGTAGAGGTGCTTCTCGCGCGCGTCCACCTGGCCCTTCAGGCCGGCTTTTTTCAACGCGCCTTCGATGCTTTCGCTGATGCGCGGCAGGAACTGCTTCTGGTTGCCGCGCGCGCGCTTCAGTTCGCGTTCGATGACTCGATAGCGCTTAGGGTAAAGCGCCTGGAAGCCGAGGTCTTCGAGTTCGAGACGGACGGAATTGATGCCGAGGCGATTGGCGATGGGCGCGTAGATGTCGAGCGTTTCGCGTGCGATGCGGCGGCGCTTCGGCGCGGGCATGACGCCGAGCGAACGCATGTTGTGCGTGCGGTCGGCGAGCTTCACCATGATGACGCGGATGTCCCGCACCATCGCGAGGATCATCTTGCGGAAGCTCTCCGCCTGCGCCTCGGCCTTGCTCTTGAACTGGACTTTGTCCAGCTTCGACACGCCATCGACGATTTCCGCCACGTCGCGACCGAAGCGGGCGGCGATGTCGTCCTTCGCGGTGGGCGTGTCTTCGATGACATCGTGGAGGAGGGCAGCGCAGAGCGTCTGCCAGTCCATGCGCAGACCGGCGAGGATGCCGGCCGCGGCGATGGGGTGCGTGATGTACGGTTCGCCCGTCATCCGCTTCTGGCCGCGGTGGGCCTCGTTCGCTACCTCGTACGCTTCGCGGACACGCTCGATGTCGTCCGGGGGGAGGTAGGTTTCCAGCAGCGTGAGCAGCTGCTGGATGCCCGGCGACCGCCAGTTACCCGCCCACCCGCTTTTCCAGCTGTCGGGCAGCAGGTTCAGCAGGCTGGACGGCGTGTCCATGACGGGCTGGCCGGGCGCGGTCAGTCACCCAGGCCGAGCTGCGGGGCGCGGAAGTCCGACGGGATTTCCATGCCGAAATCAGCGGGATTCGGCTCGGGCGGCAGTTCCACTTCCTGCAGCAGCGCGCGGGTGACATGGCCTTCGGCGATTTCACGCAGCGCCACCACGGTGGGCTTGTCGTTGCCGGCGGTCACGTAGGTTTCGGCGCCGTTGGCGATGCGACGGGCGCGCTTGGCGGCCAGCAGAACCAGCTCGAACTGGTTGTCCACGCTGGAGAGACAGTCTTCGACGGTGATGCGGGCCATGGAAAAGCTTCCGGAAAACGAAATCGGGTCGTGAAGATTACCACCAATTCAGGCACTTACGCCAGTTTTGGGGGCTGGGTTCTGCGGATTTCCCCCGGTAAAATGGGGTCGGACACCAAGGAGGGTTGCGAGATGGGTCATATCGATTGCAATATCGTCGTACCAATCGACGATGGATGCGTGCAGCGTATGGATGACGTAGTCACGGTGTCACCCAAGTTCCAGGTGGTTATCCCGGCCCGGTTGCGGCAACAGCTGGGTTTGCAGCCGGGTGCCAAGTTGCAAGCCATGGTCTACGCCGGGCAGCTCATGTTCGTGCCGGTGCCTGCGCCACGTTCGCTGCGCGGGGCATTGGCCGGCATCGACACCGCGGTGCCGCGCGACGAACCTGACCGGGTGTAGCCATGGCGGGTTCCCGGCTCGCGGTCATCGACAGTTCGGCCTGGCTGGAATACTTCGCCGGTGGTCCCAATGCGGAAGCGTTTGCGGCGCCTATCGAAGATTTGCCCAACCGATTGGTGCCCTCGCTTACCTTGTTCGAGGTGTTCAAGCGTCTGCTGTTGCAGGTAGGCGAAGCGCAGGCCTTGCGGGCCGTGGCGAGCATGCGGGCGGGGCAAGTGGTGGAACTGGACGCGGATATCGCTGTGGAAGCGGCGCGCCTGTCTGCGCAAGCCGGGCTGGCCATGGCGGATTCCGTGGTGTTGGCCACGGCGAGGGTCCATGGCGGCGAACTCTGGACCCAAGACGCAGATTTCGCTGGAATGGCTGATGTTCGCTATTTCCCCAAGCGAACCGCGGCCTAAGGGTAAAAGCGCGTCCTGATTTCGGACTTTCTCTTAACTTTTATCCAGCAATGTCGCCGCGAACGCCGCCAGTCCCGGGCGCGAGGCGCGCAGGTCGTCCACGGCCGCGCCACCGCCGGCATCTGCCACGCGGATGAGTTGCGCAAGGGCGTCCTCGAACACGTCATTCACCAGCACGAACCCGAACTCGTGCCAGTGCGATAGCTCCGTGACGGAGTCCTGCAGGCGCCTCGCGATGACCTCCGGGCTGTCTGTGCCGCGGCCGCGCAGGCGCTGTTCCAGTTCGGCTCGCGAGGGCGGCAGGATGAACACCTGCACCGCCTCCGGCAGCTTCGCCCGCACCTGCTGTGCGCCCTGCCAGTCGATCTCCAGGATCAGGCTCTCGCCGCGCGCCAAAGCCTGCTGCACCACGTGCAGCCCGGTGCCGTAGTAGTTGTCGAACACACGGGCCCATTCCAGCAGTTCGCCGCGTTCCACCATGGCCTCGAATGTCGTGCGGTCGACGAAGTGGTAGTCGCGCCCGTCCAATTCGTTGGGGCGCATGGGCCGCGTGGTGTAGGAAACCGAGAACTTCAGCTGTGGCCGCGCCGCCATGAGAGCGCGAACCAGGCTGGTCTTGCCGGTGCCACTGGGGGCGGCGACCACGTAAAGGTGGCCGCGGGTGGGAGATGAGGGCACGACGCGAGTTCCGTGTTGGCTGGAGCAGGGCTGCGGCAAAGCCGGCGGGGGTGAAGGGTAGACGCTCGCCGCACGGGGGACAACTGGGCTTTTCTGCCAGTACACAGCCACGGCGCGGCGCGTTACGCTCACCCGACAACAGACACGGGCGCAGACCCGAAGGGGGCATCATGGCGCGCAAGAAAGACACTCCACCCGCCGACCGTCTGCGTCGGCAGTTCCTGCAGGGAGCGGGGCTCGCAGGGCTGGCCGGTGCTGGCATGGCCGCCTTCAGCGGTGCTGCGGCCGGCGCGGAAACTTCGCCGGCCTCAACCGTTGGTGGCAGCGCTGCCGCGGCAAGCAAGGCCAGCGTGGCTGCCGCCAAGCGGGGCAGTTATCTCACGGTGCCTCTGCGTCAGGACGCCATCAGCGTTTCCGCCATCCAGTCACGGGTGCGTTCGGTGGATGTCCGCAATCTCGCCGCGACCATGCAAGCCAACCTCGACCACGTGCTTCGGCTGGTCGATATCGCGCAGGGGTCCCCTGAAGAGTGGGGCGGCGAGCAGCGCTGGGGTGGCCACCAGGACCTCATCTGCATGCACGAGTTTCCGCTGCAGGGTTTCCAGCCGTGGACGCGCAAGGAACTGCAGCGCGTGGCCATCGACCTGCCCGGGCCCGAAACCCAGGCCATCGGTGCGCGTGCGAAGAAGTACAACTGCTACATCGCCTTCGGCTGCTACGCGAAGCTGAAAGAGTGGCCGGGGCATGTCATCAACATGTCGGTCATCGTAGGGCCCTCCGGCGAAATTGTTTCCACGCAATGGAAGAGCCGCAATGCGCTGGGTCTCTTCGGCGACGGCGCGCTCATCGGCACCACCACCTACGACGTGCTGGACCGCTACGTGGAAATGTATGGCTGGGACGCCGTGCTGCCCATTGCGCGCACGGATATCGGCAACATCGCCATGACTTCGGTAGGCATGGAGCCCATCCTCTACCAATGCATGGCGATGAAGGGTGCCGAGCTGCTCATCCTCACCGTCACCGGCGGATCCAACGCGGAGACCGCAAAGCAGACGGCGCGCGCAAACCGTTGCTACACCGTTGGCGTGGGCAATTCGGTGTCGCCGGACAACCTCGGCTTCATGGATGCCGCGGGCGCCAAAGACGAAGGCACGGTCATCTGCGATGCCCGCGGTACGGTGATCGGGCAAACCGAAAACCACCACGAAGACGTTGCTGCAGCGAGCATTCCCATCGCCAGTTTCCGCAAGACGCGGCGCATGGCGGAAGTGCCCGTGGCCTTGCTGTTGCCGGTGTTGCAGCAGTACGAACCGGTGTTCGGTCCCAACGCCTTTCTGGATTACCTGCCCACCGACTACAAGGATGGCGGTGCGTATCTGCGGCGGCGGATGGCCGGCAAGTAGCCGGTACCGCCACCGCAGACGCGGTCTTCAGCGGGCAGCCAGCCTGGCACCACCGATGGCAGCCGCCACGCTGGCGGTGGCTTGTTGCAGCGCTTGGTACCGGCACTCCCGCTCGGCCCGCATCTCGTTCAGTTCCCGCAGGTCCGGTGGCGGGCCGCACACCGTCTTCACGGCAGCGCGAACTCTGCGCTGCAAGGTACTCACCCCTTCGTGGGTGTTCAGGTTCAGGTCGGCGTAGCTGACACTTGCGTGGCGGACCACGGGCTCGGCGTGGCTGGTAACCGTAGCGGCCAGCAGCGCTACGGCGATGACGCCGGCAGCGCGGCGGCGCTGTACGGCACAAGGCATGACGTCCATGTGAAACTCCTCGCCCGCATCCTGCGGGCTGCATCGGCTTCGAACTTCACCTGACGGTTTGCCGCTGGCAGCGGACAACCGTCAGGGAGAGGTTTACGCCTTGGCGTCTCGCACTGTCGCCCTGAATTGCAGCGCCGGGAGTGACCTAAACCGACTTACTTCGCGGACAAGGCGCGCACGGTCTCGTAGAGGAACACGCGTCCGTCGAGCAGCGACTTCACGCGGATGCGCTCGTTCAAGCCGTGGGCTCGCGGGCCTTCCGCATCGTGGAACAGCCCGGAAAGGCCATAGGTGGCAATACCGGCCGCATTCAGGAAGCGACCATCGGTAGCACCGGTGGACATGGTGGGCACCACGGGCACGCCCGGCCAAAGGCCGGCGGCCACTTGGCGTACGGTGGCCAGCAGGTCATCGCCGATGACCGGGGGCACGGTGGTAAAGCCTTGCTCGCCGCCGAGCGTCACGGCGATCCGTGCATCGCCCATCGTCGCCACCAGTTGCTGCCGAACGTCCTCGATGGTCACGCCGGGGAAGATGCGGCAGTTCACGTTGGCGCGGGCGCGTTGCGGTAGCGCATTCGGAGCGTGGCCAGCATTCAGCTGCGTGGCCACGCAAGTGGTGCGCAGCATGCTGTTCCAGCCGGGACTGGCGTTCCAGATGACATCCTGCGCTGCCAGGTTGTCCGGGTTCTGCAGGACTTCGCGCATGGCCGCTGCCACTTCCGCCGGTGCGGTAGCGGCCTGCGCGGCGAAGTAGGCGCGCGTGGTGAAGTTCAGAGTCACGGGGAAGCGGTAAGCCGTAAGCTTCACCAAGCCCTGGGCCAGCACGCTGATGGCAGTGGCTTGCTTGGGCCGTGAGTTGTGGCCGCCGCCGTCCATGACTTCCAGTTGGAAGTCCTGATAGGTTTTCTCGCCGGCTTGAGTCTGCAGGGCCACCGGCTTGCCGTTCGCGTCGAGTTCGCCGCCAGCCCCTTCATTCAGCGCGAACGCTGCATCGATGAGGTCACGGCGGTTGTCCACCAGCCACTTCACGGTGTTGGAGGTGTCCGAGGTTTCTTCGCCGCAGGTGAGCGCTAGCTTCATGGGGCGCTGCGGCTGGTAACCCTGCTGCCGGAAGCGGATGAAGGTGTCCGTGAAGATGGCAGCCATGGCCTTGTCATCACTGGCACCACGTGCGTAGAACCAGCCACCCTCTTCCACGAGCTTGAAAGGGTCGCGCTCCCAGTCGGCACGCTTTGCCTCCACGACGTCGATATGCGCCAGCAACAGCAGGGGCTTGAGCGCCGGGTTCTTGCCGCGATAGACCGCCACGAGTCCCCCGTCGTTCGGGAAGCCGGGCACGTCGACCATTTCGGCGTCGGCGGCGGGGAAGCCGGCAGCGAGCAGGCGCGCGCGCATGGCTGCGGCCGCTTCGGTACACTTGCGGGCGGAGCGGGAGGGCGCAAGTCTATTTGAACAACAAGCTGAATAACCGCCTCATTTCAGATTTCTGGACGAACCGCCCCCACATCTTCCCCACTTTGCGTCGGTCACTACTAAGTCAGCTACGTCCGCCTAGCCGGCAAGGCTCCATAAGACGCCCAGTTTGGAAGGCGGCCCCCCCAACCGAGGACCAGCGAGTGAGTATCGCGCCGCGATCCAAGTCACGCGTGCAGCCCAAAGCCTCCTCGGATCGATCAATCAAACGGCAGCGTGTTCTCGGCGCTCGCGCGTCGTTAGTCGCTCGACGAAAGCAGGTTCAGCCGGCATCCTCCAGGATCATTTCCGCTGCACGTTCACCGATCAGGATGCAGGGGGCATTGGTGTTGGTCGAGACCATGGTTGGCATGATCGACGCATCAGCCACCCGCAATCCCTGAAGGCCACGCACGCGCAGGCGCGGGTCAACCACTGCGTCAGGATCACTGCCCATCCGGCAGGTGCTGATCGGGTGCCACGAAGTTTGCCCGGTTTCCCGCGCATAGGCGAGCAGGGCTTCGTCGGATATCACGTCTGGGCCAGGCAGCAGTTCGCGCACGACGTGCCCTTCCGGCCCCATTTTTGCAGCTACGTCGCGGATCAGGCGCAGACCTGAAATGGTATCGCGCTGATCCTGGGAGTGTTGGAGATAATTGGCCACGATCACGGGTGGCTTTCGTGGATCCGCAGAGGCGATATGCACCGATCCGCGCGAGAGCGGGCGGATCTGGAAAGTCCCCAGTGTCATGCCCGGGCAACTATCTGTCCCCTTGCCGTTGCCGCTGTAGCGATCCGCGCCGCTCATCATGGCAATCTGGATCTTGGTATCGGCGGTCTCGCTGTCTGGACGGGATTTCATGATGGCGTGCGAGACAACGGTTGAGGTAGCGAACAGGCCTTTGCGGGTAACGAGATATTTCAGCAGTTCGAAGGCACCATGCAACGGGCTGCCGAGAATGTCGTTGACTGTCCGCTCGCCCTCTACTTCGAAGGACATCCGCACCTGCAGGTGGTCGTGGAGGTTCTCCCCGACCTGCGCCAGTGCATGGTGCGGCGTCACCCCGGCGGCAGCCAGGATGGCTGGGTTGCCGACCCCGGACCGTTCAAGGATCGCCGGCGATTCGATCGAACCCGCGCACAGGATCACTTCACGCCGCGCACGGACCCGTTTTCGCATGCCGCCATGCAGATAGGCAACGCCGGTGCACCGCGTGCCATCAAAGGTCAGCGTGTCGGCCAAGGCCCCTGTCAACAGGGTGAGATTGCGGCGCCGCTTGGCCGGCCTCAGGTAGCCGACCGCGGTTGAACAACGGCGGCCCTTGCGGATCGACATTTGCAGATCGGCGACACCGACATTGTCAACGGCGTTATAGTCTTCAAGCGGCTGTGCCCCGAGCGCTTCGCAGGCCTGCTTGAAAGCCTCGGACACTGCCGAGCGATGCGCCACATTGGTGACAGTGATCGGCCCGTTCTGACCGCGAAAGGCCGGGTCGCCGCCCGCACGATGCTCCATGCGGCGAAAGCTGGGCAAGATATCGTTATAGCCCCACCCCTCGCACCCCAAGTCGCGCCACTCGTCCCAGCTGGCCTTGGAACCGCGGACGAACACCATGCCGTTGACGGAGCTGGAGCCGCCGAGCAGGCGGCCCTTGGGCCAATAGACCGGCTTGTGCGGAGGATCTTGGGTCTCTTCGGTAAAGTACTGCCAGACATAGCGGGGATCGGTGAGTATCTTGCCTACACCGAGCGGCACATGAATCCAAAGACCCCGGTCTACTTCACCGGCTTCGAGCAGCAGCACCTTCAGGTCTGGACGCTCGCTCAGACGTGCCGCAACGACTGCACCCGATGAGCCTGCGCCAATCACCACATAGTCGTATTCATCCTGGCTCATTCGCGACCCGTATTTCAAAACCTATCCCGCGAATACCACTGTCTTGCGCCCATTGAGCAACACCCGGTGTTGCAAATGGTACCGCACCGCCCGCGCCAGTACCCTCCGCTCCACGTCACGACCAAGCCGGACCAGATCGTCAGGCGAGTCGGCATGCGTGATCGCCTCTGCGTCCTGGTGAATGATCGGCCCTTCATCCAGATCGCCGGTCACATAATGGGCGGTGGCACCGATCATCTTGACCCCTCGTGCATGCGCCTGATGATAGGGCTTCGCGCCCTTGAAACTGGGCAGGAAGCTGTGATGAATGTTGATGCAGCGCCCGCTGTGAAACCCGGCCATCTCATCCGAAAGGATCTGCATGTAGCGCGCGAGCACGATCAGATCGGCACCGCTTTCCTCAATGAGCGTCCGGATTGCGGCTTCTTGCGCCGGTTTGGTCGCCGGCGTGACGGGCAGATAATGAAAGGGCACATCGCCCAGGATGGTGATGTTGAGAACCTCCTTCGGATGGTTGCAGACCACCCCGACGACATCCATCGCGAGGTCACCCGTTCGGCTGCGATAGAGCAGATCGCCAAGGCAGTGATCGAATTTGGACACGAGCAAAAGCACGCGCGCACGCCGGTCACTGGGCGCCAGCTTCCAGTCCAGCTCGATTTCAGCGGCAATCGCTCCTAGCGCGGTAACCAGATTCGCTTCAGCGGCATTCGTTTCGAAAACGACCCGCATAAAGAACATGCCGGTCTCGCAATCGCCAAACTGGCTCGAATCAAGAATGTTGCCGCCATTGTCGAGAATCATCCCGCTCACACGTTGCACGATTCCCGGCCGGTCGGGGCATGTGATTGTCAGGGTAAACGATTGCGACATGAGAAAGTCCTTGAAGAATAGGTGCCTGCGATCAGTCGGAACGCAGCACTCACGACTGCGAGCTAACGTCGGGCGTCAGATCAGACTGGCTTGCGCGGCAAGTGAGAGCATGGCCTGATGAAGGTGGTGCACGGCAGTGCGCGACAGGCTCTGCAGGACCATGATTTCAAAACCTTGCGCGATCGGGGTGATGATCGCGGGCATGTCTGCCAGCGGCGCACGGGCGGTTTGGCCGATTCCGAAGCGTTCGGTCCGCAGATCAAGCGGGCAGTACCGCGCAAGCACCTCCGCCGCGCCCGCACCGACCAGATGCATCACCGCCCAGGCGTCGCCCTGGTCGGTGAGAGCCGCAAATTCTGGAAGCGAAGGGGCTGCAGGCGTTGCACCAATCAGCAGATATTGATCGGTACCGAACCACAACAGCCGATGGTCTGCCGCCGCAGTCACCTTGCCGACTTCGGGCAGAGTAAGCCCATGGCTCGCCTGAAGCGCCTTGGCCAGAGCCGAAGACTTGCCCTGGCGTGCCTGGATCGAACTGATGAAAGCCGGCGCAGCTTCGGTCAATGTCACTTGCCCGGCGCTTCGCGGAAGCAGCCCGGAAAGCGGGCTCTTTGCGACCAGATCAACCATGCAGCCTCTCCCCGTCCGGATCGACATGCACCATCGCACAAACCTCGCAGACAGCCTCGATGCCGCGGGCATTGTCTTTCATGATGATATGTTCGCCCAGCCTCGATCGGCCGTCCCTGAGGAAAGCCATTGCGATGACATGATCCAGCGAGGGCGAATGGCAATGGCTTGTCACATGGCCTTCCTCGTTGCCGAGCACCTGCCTTGCCCCCTGGCTGAACAGGAATGCCCCACCGCTGAACTGCTTGAGCGGCGACACCGGTTTCAACCCGATCAGTTCCATCTTGCCCGGACCGACCAGTGCCGAACGCTGGCTCAAAACCTTGCCGATACAATCCTTCTTGGCCGAGACCATGCCCCCGATCCCCAGAGCATCGGCGGTGTACTGGCCAGTCATCTCGGCGTGGGTGAGGTAGCCCTTCTCAATCCGAAGCGCGTTGAGCGCCTCCAGCCCGTACCAGCCGCCGCCAAGCGCCGCCGCTCGCTGGCCGAGTTCCCGCGCCAGGGCCTCGCCATAACGCGCCGGAATGGCGATTTCATAGCTTCGCTCGCCAGAGAACGAGATACGGAACAACCTGCAGCCAATCCCGCCGATTGTCACCTCGGCGCATGCCATATACGGGATGCGTTCGTTCGATATGTCCTCGTCGCACAACCCACTCACCAATTCGCGCGATCGCGGCCCGGCAATCGAGAACTGCGCCCACTGGTCGGTGACCGAGAAGAATTGCACGTCGAGTTCTGGCCGCAGCACCTGCGTGCAGAATTCGAGATGGGCGAACACATCGCTGGCGGCCCCTGCGGTGGTCGTCAGCACAAAGTGATCCTCGCCAAGCCGCGCGCAGGTCCCGTCGTCGAGCGCCATGCCGTCTTCGCGCAGCATCACCCCATAGCGGACCCGGCCCTGCTTGAGGCTGGACATGGTGTTGGCGTAGACGAGGTCGAGCAAAACTGCGGCATCCGCACCCTGCACGTCGATCTTGCCGAAGGGCGTGATGTCGGTGATCCCCACGGTCGAGCGCACCATGCGCATTTCCCGGTCGCAGGTTTGCCGCCAATGGGTTTCGCCGGGCTGCGGAAACAGGCTCGGCCTATACCAGACGCCCATTTCGATGAAATGCGCTCCCAGTTCGCGCGCCAATGCATCGGACGGCAGGTAGCGCGATGGCGCGAAATCCTTGCCCGCACCGTGCGCGCCCAGGGCCCCCAGAGCTACGGGGGAATAGGGTGGGCGGAAGGTTGTCGTGCCGGTTTCGGGGATCGAGCGCTGAGTAAGGTCGGCCATGACCGCCAGCCCGCCGACGTTCGAAGTCTTGCCCTGGTCGGTCGCCATGCCCAGCGTGGTGTAACGCTTCATGTGTTCGACCGAACGGAAGTTCTCACGGTGGGCCAGCGCGACATCCTTGGTCGTCACATCGTTTTGCAGGTCAAGCCAGGCGCGGCCCTTGCTGCCTGTGACATGCCAGAACGGCTCAAGCCGGATCGGGGCATCTTCGGCTGCGGGAATGACGGTGGCGGGCGCCGTCTTTCCAAGATCGCCCAGCACCTCCGCCGCAGCCTCCGCTCCAGCGGAAAGCGCGGCGTGGGTGGAGAAATCACCGTTTGCAGCGCCGGCTACCCGCATCCCCGGAATGGCATTGTCGGCCGGAACGAAAGCGGCAATGTCCTCACGCCAGACCGGACGGCCGTTCATGTGGCAAGTGAGATGCACCGACGGGTTCCAGCCACCGCTGACCGCGAGACAGTCTGTGGCCACCTTCAGCGTTCCCGAGGCTCTGCTGACCGTGATTGATTTCAGGCCGAGGCGGCCTGAGGTCCCGGTGACCTGCCCCCCGGTGATCAGCGGATAGTCGCCCATCGCCACCACATCGCTGCGGGTATCGACGACCGTGGCGATATCCGCACCGAGCCGCAGCAGATCAAGCGCGGTACGGTGGCCATCATCGTTGTTGGTGAACAGGCTGATCCGCTGCCCCGGCAACACGGCGAAGCGGTTGGCATAGCTGCGCACCGCGCTCGCCATCATCACTCCTGGGCGATCGTTGTTCGCAAAGGCGATCGGCCGTTCGATCGCGCCGCCGGCCAGGATCGTCCGCCGTGCCGCGATCCGCCAGAATGTCTCGAGCGGAAGATGGTCCGCCGGATCGGCAAGATGATGCGAAACCCGCTGCAACGCCGCATAGGTGCCGCCATCATAGGCGCCGGTCACCGTGGTACGCGGCATCAGGCGGACATTGGCCATGCCCGCCAGTTCGGCCGCCACTTGCGCGGCCCACCCAGCCCCGGGTTGACCGGCAATTTCGACGGTTTCGGAGTTGAGGCGGCCGCCAAAAGCAAAATCCTCGTCGGCAAGGATGACATCGAGCCCGCCGCGTGCCCCAGTCAGCGCAGCCATCAGTCCGGCGGGCCCGCCGCCGATCACCAGAAGGTCGCAGTGGGCAAATGCCTTGTCGTAGAGCGCCCGATCGGCCTTGCCGCTGAGCCGCCCGAGTCCGGCGGCACGGCGGATGAAGGGTTCATAGACCTTCTCCCAGAACGACTTGGGCCACATGAAGGTCTTGTAGTAAAAGCCCGCGCCGAAGAACGGTGCCATCAGATCGTTCACGCTCAGCAGATCAAAAGCGAGCGACGGAAAGCGGTTCTGCGAAGCAGCGATCAAGCCTTCGTAAAGCTCTTGGGTCGTAGCGCGCACATTCGGCGTAGTCTGGTCGCCCAGCCCGAGTTGCATCAGCGCATTGGGCTCTTCGGAACCGGCGGAGAGGATCCCGCGCGGGCGGTGATATTTGAAGCTGCGCCCGACCAGACGGATATCGTTGGCCAGCAGGGCAGAGGCGAGCGTATCGCCCTTGAATCCGGCAAGGCTCTTGCCATCGAAGCTGAACCTGAGCGGCTGGGTGCGATCGATCTGACCGCCGGATGTCAGGCGGCTCATTTCGCACCTCGCTTCACGTCGGCGGCCAGGCGGGTCGAGGCAAATTCGTGCGAGCCCATGTTCCGTTCGGCGACGATCCAGGACCGGCACCCCATTTCGTGCAGCCACAATTCGCGGTGCGCGCCGGCGGGGTTCTCACGAAAATAGACATATTCGACAAAGGCCTGTTCGCCCGCATCGGGCGCAGGCCGGTCCATCAGTACCGCCGTGCCGAGATACTGGAACTCGCGCCGGTCGCGGCTGCCGCAGTTGGGACAATCAATACGCATGGTTCGTCCCCATCAATGCCGTCCGGGCCGCGGGCCGGCACCGGTCTCGTCGATCAGTTCGCCGGTTTCGAACCGCTTCAGCGTGAACTTGTCGGCGGCGGGGTGGTAATTGCCGGTGGCGATCAGGTGGGCAAAAGCATCGCCGCCGCCGGTAATCGCCTTGAACCCGCCGTAGCACCAACCGGTGTTGATGAAGAAATTCTCGACCGGCGAGCGATCGATGATCGGCGAACCGTCCATCGTCATGTCGTTGATCCCGCCCCACGAGCGCAATAGTTTGGACTTGCCGATCATCGGCATCAGCGCCATGCCGGCCTCGGCGACATGTTCCATCATCGGCAGATTGCCGCGCTGGGCATAGCTGTTGTAACCATCGAGATCGCCGCCGAACACCAGCCCGCCCTTGTCCGACTGGCTGATGTAGAAATGGCCCATGCCGAAACCGATCACCGTCGGCAGCACGGGCTTCAGACCTTCGGTGACGAACGCTTGCAGGACATGGCTTTCAATCGGCAGGCGGAAGCCTGCCATCGCCGCCACCTCGCCCGATCTTCCCGCGACAGCCATGCCGACCTTGGTCGTCCGGATGAAGCCGCGCGAAGTCTCTACCCCGACGACCTTGCCACCTTCGACCCTGAACCCCTGGACCGCGCAGTTCTGGATAATGTCGACCCCCAGCCGATCCGCGCCGCGGGCATAGCCCCAGACCACCGCATCGTGCCGCGCCGTGCCGCCATTCGGGTGCCAGTGCGCGCCATAGATCGGGAAGCGGGGATCGTCGTAATTGAGGTAGGGCATCTGGCGGCGGCATTCCTCCAGGCTCCACACCTCGCCGCCGTCGCCCTCCAGCTGGCAGAAATTGGCACGGCGGGCCATGGCTTCCATCTGCGCGTCGCTGTGCCCCAGCGCGACCAGACCGCGCTGGCTGAACATCACGTTGTAGTTCAGTTCCTGCTCGAGATTTTCCCACAGCTTGATGCAATGCGAATAGAATTTCACATTGGCCGTGCTCATGTAATTCGCGCGAATGATGGTGGTGTTTCGGCCTGAATTTCCACCACCGATGTAGCCGCGTTCAAGCACCGCGACGTTGCGGATGCCATGCACCTTGGCGAGGTAATATGCCGTTGCAAGGCCATGCCCGCCGCCGCCAACGATCACCACGTCATAGCGCTGCTTCGGCTCCGGATCACGCCAGACCGGTTTCCAAGCCTTGTTGCCGGTCAGCCCGTTGCGGAACACTTCCCATGCCGAATAGCGCATCTTCTATCCTGAGCCTCTGCGGCCATGGCTGTCTAAATCGAGCGCCGACCCGATAGAAATACGACGAATCGCTCCACCCATCCGATCACAAATGTCGGTCCGGTTCTCCGCCCCCCTGAAAAACCAAGGGAGCGGAGCGAGACAATTTGAGCCGGTTACAATTCTTGCACCGTTGCTCAGAAATTGACGGTCAGCGAAGCGCCAAACGTGCGCGGAGTGCGATAGGATTGCTGGATATAACCCAGGTCTCCCGTGAGATCGAATGCGTAGATCCGATTGACCTTGTTGGTGATATTCCTGACGAAGGCCGCGACTTCGAAATTCTTGTTGGCCGGTGTCCAGGCGACACGCCCGTTGAGCAGGAAGGTTGACCCTTCCGCAAGGCCCGGCTGGTTGAGATTGTCGAAGAAGATCGACGAGCTGTAATTGCCATCGACCTGGAACGCCAGCGAACCACTGTTCGAAAGGTCGACGGTGTAGCGCGCCGAGGCATTCGCTGTGAAATCGGGGGCAAGCACCATCTTGCGGTCACGGATTGCTCCCGAGCCATCCTGGACATTCTTGACCTTGGTATCGAGCACCGAAACGCCAGCAGTGATCAGCAGGGCGTCGGTCCAGTAGCCGCTATACTCGAGCTCGCCGCCCGTGACCTTGGCATCGGCATTGAACAGCAGCTGGTTCAGGTTGCGGTAAACAAATGCCTGGCTGTCGTTGTAGTCGTAATAGAAGACGGCCCCGTTGAGGCGGTGTCGGCGATCGCCAAATTCTGTCTTGAAGCCCACTTCATAGCTGGTCAGCTTTTCCGGCTTAACCGAATAGTTCGCGGGCGCAACCGGACCAAAGCCGCTGTTGAAAGTGCCTGCCTTGTAGCCGCTGGAAACGCCGCCGTAGAGCAGCACGTTGTCACTCGGCTCCCAGACCAGCTTGGCGAGGTAAGAATTGTTGTCGGTGTCCTGCTTGGCCAGCGCGCCTATTGTCGTGCTGTCGTAGGCAATCCCGCCCGGCACGACACCCAGCAGGAAGGTTTGCGACATGTCCTTCTTGTCCTGGGTATACCGCAGACCGCCGTTGAAGGTGAGCGTCGGTGCCAGCTTGTATTCGAACTGGCCGAACAGCGCCCAGCTCTTCGTCTGGGTGTCAAAGGCGGTAGTTCCCGAGGCCGTGCCGAAGAAGAATCCGGCTACAGGGCCTGCAAGGGTCTGCGTTCCGTCCGTTTGAAGGTTGAAGTAGTAGGCTCCCAGGTTCCACGTAAAGGCATCGCTCTTGCCCTGCAGCCGCAGCTCCTGGCTGTATTGCTTGGTATTGGAGGTGTACTGGGTGATGCAGAACACCGCCGGAGCGCTGTCACAGTCCTGTTGCTGGTTCTTCTTGAAATGCTGGTAGTTGCTGATCGAAACCAGCTCCACCCCGCCAAGATCGACATCCAGCCGCGCGGTGCCGGCATTGTAGTCCGAATTCACGAACAGGCCCGGGCTGACATTGATGTCGTTGAGGTCGCTCGTGCCGACGACGATATCGCGATGTGCCGTATCGACCCGTGAAAGGCCATCCGCACCGAAGAACGAGGGCGCATAGCGATAGGGGTTGCCGCCGTTGTTGCGGTTGTGCGAAGTTTCACCGGACAGCAGCAACGTCGCATTGTCAGACATCTTGAACTTCAACTGGCCGCGGAACGCATAGAGATCGACCTTGTTGCCATCCTCTGCGCCCGCCGCCGTATTCTGGTTCTGCTGGATACCGCTGTTGCGATGATACATTGCCGAAATGCGCGCTGAAACGCCGGTCCCGAGCGGACCGCCGACTGCGCCTTCAAGATTGACATCACCAAACGATCCGCCGCCAGCGCGCAGGAAACCATCGAGTTCATCGGTCGGCTTCTTGGTGATGTAATGAATCAGGCCGCCGGTTGCGTTGCGTCCGAACAGGGTACCCTGCGGCCCCTTGAGAACTTCGACCCGGTTGATATCGAACAGCTGGAAGTCGAGGCTCGCGAGCGCGCCCTTGTAGGCTTCATCGACGTAAACCGCCGAGGGGCTTTCGTGGTAGTCGCGAAAATCGTTGAGGCCCACGCCGCGAATGGCAATGTTCGGGATGTTACCCGCGCCGAACACCGGCGAGATCCTGAGGCCCGGGGTCAGATCAGCCAGGTCGTTGCTGCTCTTGATCCCGGCCCGCACCAGCGCGTCACCCGAAATGGCGGTGATGGCGATCGGCGTCGACTGGGCCGATTGTTCGCGCTTTTGGGCGGTGACGACAATCTCTTCAAGCTGCCCGTCCCGGGCTTCCGCTTGTGCCGCCTCTTGCGCCGAGGCCTGTGAGGCCGGCCAGATCAGGAGGCTGCCCGTAAGCAAGAGCGCCTTGGCAAGACCGCGGGATGCCCCAGCGATTCGAGCCCGTTCAATCCCGTTTCCGACGATAATGCTACGCTCGTTCATTCTACGCTCCCTTATAGGCCAATGGCATGGCTGCTACTTGTTCGCCTCCACGCGATCGGCCTTGACTGTCCGTTCGCTGCAGACGGAAATTTGTGTTGCTAGTGATATCTGCAGGTTTGCAGATGGAATTGCTCGAACGTGACTATCATTTGTGTTTACGCGCCACTTCTTGCGAGCCTAAACCGGCCAGACCTGGCGCTAGGCTTTTGCTGCAGCATCACGACTGATGGCGCGATTGAGCAAGGCCACGCCCCACAAGTTGACCAGACAAACCGAGTAGAAAATCGCTGCGATCAGGAGCGGCAGGGTGAAATCGGTTTTCGATACGAAGTTGGAAGCGAAGAAGGGGCCGATCGCGATCCCGGCCTTGACCATCAACAGAAACAGCACCGCAGCGCGTCCGGTCCGGTCCATTTCGATCGCGAAGGCCAGAAGGTAGGGAAAGGGAAACGTGATGCAGAACACGTAGACCATTAGCGCCAGCACATAGGCGGTTGGCCCAGTGAGGTAGAATCCCAGTACGCCCAGCGAAGCGAGCTGCAAGGCCAGGGTAATGACACAGGGCCACAGGCGGCCGATCCGGTCGCTGAGCAACCACGCCACAACCGACCCGCCAATCCCCGCCAGGAACGACAGCGAGAGCGTCTGGCCGACCGCTTCGACCGACATGCCCGATGCCACGCCAAGACGTTCGATATAGGCCCAACTGGCAGCATAGGCGACATGGAACCAGAACGCCGGAAGGGTCGCGAACAGCACTACCAGCACCGCGCGAGTCAGTGCAGAGCCCGTCAAACCGCTTTTGGCGACGCTACCTTCTTCGCTTTCACGGGGCCACTTGCCAGCCGACGGCATCCAGAAGGCAGCAATAAGGGCTGGCATGGCAAGCGCCGCCAGGAAGCCATAGGCACCTGCTACGCCATAGCCTTCGATGAAGCGCGGCATAACCAGGAAACCCGCAGAGGCAACCGCCATCTGCATGCCGATAAACAGGGCCGTGTTGCGTTCCGGGCGCGAACCGTCGGTCAGCGCAGTTCCGCCCAGTGCCATCATCGACCCGCCGCAGAAACCCGCCAGCAGTCTGACCGCGAGCAGCGGCGCAAAGTGCTGCAATTGCGAGGATACGACGTGGCACAGGCAAAGGCAGAGCGCCAGTCCAATGGCAAGGCGCCTCCAGTTCGCCCGCCGGATCCAATAGATCGCGGCAATAGCAGCGAGAAACATGCCAAACATGTCGGCCGAAGCGATCAGCCCGACCTCTCGGGTGGAAAAGTCGAGATGGTCGGTGACAGCCCCCACTACCATCGGCAGCAGCGGAAAACTGATCGACCCCATGACGAAGACGAACAGTGCTGCGACTATTCTGACGGTCCGATCGACCTCAGTGGCCTGTTCCTGTGTGTCCGGGTTCACCGCGTCGATCCCTTCGGTTTGATTTTCAAGATACTGGCCAGTCAATGGTCATTCCATTAAGCATTTCAGCAAGCAACATGATCGCAACAAGGAACGCGGCTTCGGCTCCAAGCAGGATTGCGGCTTTCCGGCCGACCTGGCGAATTTCGAGCAAGGAAGTCTTCAGGCCGACGGCGGAAATCGCGACGATGAGGCATGCGCGCGAAGCATGACCCAGTGCAGACTGAACATTGGCCGGAACCCATCCGAGGCTTGCCATGACCACGAGTGCAACGAAGCCAACCAGGAACAGCGGGACAAGCGGCGCCCGGTTCGCAATGCTGTCAGCCGGGTGGCGAGCCCGAAATGCGGCACCAAGTCCCAATACTACCGGGAGCAGCATGGCTACCCGCAGCATTTTCGTCAGCACGGCATAGTCACCGGCTTCATGGGAAATGCTGTATCCCGCTCCCGCCACTTGGGCAACGTCGTGAATCGTCCCGCCGATAAAGACCCCGGACTGAGAGGCAGATAGCCCCAGATGCTTCGCTATGACCGGGTAGAGGATCATCGCTAATGTCGAAAGCACGGTGATCCCGGCTATAGTAAAACTCAGTTGCCGCTCGGATGATTCATCGCGGGGCAAGACCGCCGCGATCGCCATGGCCGCCGATGCACCGCAGATCGCAGTCGCGCCGCCTGTGAGGATCCCAAGGTTGCGATCAAGACCCAGGATTCGGCTCATGACGATACCGAAGGCAATGGTGGTGAAAACACCCGCAATGACCAGCCCGCCATTGAACCACCCCAGGCCGCCGATCTGATCCATGGTGATCCGGGCTCCCAGCAGGGCGACGCCCAGCCGCAGCACCCGCTTGCCAGCAAAGCTGACGCCAGCACAGGCTTTGCCTTCTGCACTGAGCGGATGAAGCGCCAATCCCAGAAGGAGCGCAAGCAGCATCACCGGCCCGCCGTAGGTGCCCGCAACGAAGGTAGCCGCAACCGCAATCACGCAAGCCAGAACAAAGCCGGGCCAGATATCCAGAACGCGATTGGCAATCGTCTGGCGCGCGCCTTCGAACATGATCAAAGACGCCCGGCTGGCAATGACTGCCAACGAGGATCCATTTCACGCTTGGCAGGCGGTTCCACCATGTCTCAATGTTCTCCCTGAACAGGCAACCTATGGCAGGTCCGGGGATATAAATTGTGATTATGCGTCATTTTATTGTATTAAGGCGACAAACGGTTTGCCTGTGTGATGCAAGTGCAAGTCGCGGCGACGCACCTCATTCGCATGTTGCGGCGCCCTGTCAGCCCAGCAGATGCTTAGTTGCCCAAAGCTTCAGCTGACGGAGTATGTTTCAGCCCTAGCGCATCGGCGACCGGGCCGCAGGTAATCCTGCCATTCCAGACGTTCAGACCTGCGGCCAGGTGATGATCGGACCGAAGTGCTTCGCCCCAGCCAAGATCCGCGATGCGCAGCGCATGGGGCAAAGTAACGTTGTTTAATGCATAGGTGCTGGTGCGAGCAACCGCGCCTGGCATATTGGCAACGCAGTAATGAACGATCTGATCGACAACATATGTAGGCTCTGCGTGTGTTGTCGGCTTGGACGTTTCGAAGCAGCCGCCCTGGTCAATCGCAACATCCACTAGCACAGCCCCGGGTTGCATTGTCCCGAGCATGGCCCTCGTCACTAACTTGGGAGCCGATGCCCCAGGAACGAGTACGGCTCCAATGACCAGGTCTGCCTGGGCAACACATTCGGCGATGTTGGCCTGATTGGCAAAGCGCGTCTTCGCACTGGCGGCGAAATGTACAGCCAAGCGTTCGAGCACATCTGGATTGCGATCCAGGATCGTTACGTCAGCACCCAGGCCAACGGCCATTTGCGCTGCATTGAACCCGACAACTCCGCCACCGATGATGGCAACCTTCGCCGGAAGAACCCCCGGAACACCGCCAAGCAAAACGCCGCGGCCTCCGTGGGCTTTCTCTAGCGCCGTTGCGCCGGCCTAGATCGCCAAGCGACCGGCAATTTGGCTCATCGGCTTGAGCAGTGGCAAACCATTCGTTCGGTCTGTAACCGTCTCATAGGCAATGCAGGTCGCCCCCGAGGTGAGCAGATCGCGCGCCTGTTCGGGGTCTGGTGCAAGATGCAAATAGGTGAAGAGAACCTGGCCCTCGCGCAGCATGGCTCGCTCGGCAGCTTGCGGCTCCTTCACCTTTACGATCAGGTCGGCCCGCTCGAAAACCTCCTTGGCGGTTGCGACGATTTGCGCACCCGCTTTCAAAAAGGCCTCATCACTCGCTCCGATGCCCATGCCGGCATTCGTCTCGACCAATACCTCGTGACCATGTGCGCGCAGTTCGGCGACGCTTTCGGGCGTCAGGCCGACACGATATTCGTGGTTCTTGATTTCTCGGACCGTTCCCACGCGCATAGAACCGCGCCCCCTCCACTCAACCGCATCTTGACCGAGGAATTCGACCATGATCGCGATGGACGGGTGGCTAGTCACGCCCAGTTGTCTTGTATTGTCGTTTGGTGACACGCTCTTGCTTAACTGCGCCAGACTCATGGCCGCGACAGCCTTTGGCGGGGCGCGACATCAATGCTGCTCTTCGTTTCGGCAGTTCTTTCGCCAATCGCCCGGTGTCACCCCGTACCAGCGTTTGAAGGCATGGTTGAATGTGCTCTGTTCACGGTACCCAAGGTGATAGGCGATCGTGGACAGCTGCAGGTTTCCATCTTCGAGCAATTCGGTAGCCATCATTTTGCGCGTGTCTTCCAGCAGCTTTTCGTAGGTCATTCCTTCGCGCGAAAGGCGGCGCTGCAGGGTTCGCTTGTTCGAACAGATCTGGTCGGCAATGATCTCGATCGAGAACTGCCCCGTCGGCAAAAATCGGCGGATCAGGCTGCGGACATTGTCCGGCAGGTTCTTCCTGCCCCAACCGGTTTGCTCGCCCAGTACCGAGGTTACCAGGGCCAGAACATCGTGATCTTCATTGCGGTTCTTGGCCTGCAGAACCTCGTCGGAAAACTCGATGCCGTCGATCTCGGTATCAAACTCCGGCACCATGCCGAAATACTCGGCATATTTCCGGATCGGGCTGATTGGAGAGTGCTTGAAGCGGACGGAACCCGGCGTGAAACTGTTGCCGATGAAAATCCGCGCGACCTTCAAGGTCGTCAGCAGCGATTCCTCAACCCACTGGTTTGATATCGGCCGGAGCGCCTCGTTGAGGAAAAACTGATAGATGAACGACCCGTCCATATCGACGATATCGGCCTCGTATGCCCCGGCAACATGCACGGACGAGTACCGTTTGATCTCTAGCAGCGCAGTCTGGAAGTCCGGCGCATACTTCAGGATCAGATTGAGCGGCCCGAAAAAGGCGAAATCGCGCGAACGGGCCAGTTCCAGCCCGAAACTGGGCAGGTTCGCTTCACGCGCCGCCAGTTCATAGCAGGCCAGAATTCCCCGGAATGGTACCCATCGTTCGGGATCGTGAGCGGGATTGAAGCCGATGCCGGCCTTGGCGAGGATTGCGGCCGGATCAACGCCACGGCGCGCCACCGCTTCGGTGAGGCCCAGCAAGGCCCGGCTGCGCCCTAACGGTTCGGTCACTCTGAATCCTTCTTTACGGCTAGCGCATACTATCAATTGAGTGGCACGAAAAGGCAATACGATCGACTGTCCGGCGTTAATCTGGGCCATGGCGGAAAGCGCTGATCAATTCGTCTGCCAGCGAAGGTCCGGGGAGTTAGGAACAGCCATGGAAACCAAGGGTCGCGATCACATCGAAGCGGTAACGCGCGACCACATCAATTCCGGCAAGATCGACCTGTTCAAGCAGATCGGTGTCAACCTGATCATGGGTGAGCGATCAGGCTGTGACGTATATGATATCTCGGGCGCGAAATACCTTGACGTGTTGTGCGATGGTTCGACCTACAATTTCGGACACCGCAATCCAGAGATCATCGATACGCTCAAGGCAGCCCTCGACCGGGTCGATATCGGTTGCCAGTTTCTGGCTTCGAGAGAGCGAGCGCTACTGGCCAAAGACATCGTCCGCACCAGCCCCGAGGGGCTGAGCTATGTCCATTTCATTGCCAGCGGCAGTGAGGCCAACGACGCCGCGATCAAGGCTGCGCGCTTCGCCACCGGGCGGCGCAAGATCGTTTCCATTGCCAAGAGCTTCCACGGCGTAACGGGACTGGCGGCCAATGCCAGCGACAAGGCTTTCTGGCAGCCCTTCAATGCTGGCCGGAACTCCGACGATTTCGTGACAGTCGCTTGGAACGATCTGGGGCAGATGGCCGATGCGTTGGCCGGTGAAGACGTCGCCGCGGTGCTGATCGAAACGGTGCCGGCGACGCTGGGCTGGCCGATCCCGGCGGATGACTATCACGCTGGGGTCAAGGCGCTGTGCGAGCGCCACGGCGCATTGCTGATCATGGATGAAATCCAGACCGGCCTGGGGCGAAGCGGCCACCTGTGGGGGCTTGAGCGCTGGGGCGCCCGGCCCGACATCATGGTGGTAGCCAAGGGCATCGGCGGCGGGATCTATCCCTTTGCATATCTGGCCATGACCGAACGGGCAGCATCCTGGACGCGCGAAGCTCCGCTTGCCATGCCATCGACCTTCGGCGGCAGCGAGCTGGGCTGCGTTGTCGCGCGCAAGGTGCTGGCACTGGCAAGCGCCGACGCCACCCTTGCCCACGTGCGGGAAATGGCCGCGCTGCTGGGTGCAGGCTTCGACCGGCTCAAGGCCCGGTTCCCCGAGCAGCTGTTGGAGGTTCGCCAGCTCGGCCTCGCCGCGGGGCTCAAATTTGCCGATCCGGCGGGCGGTGTAAAGATGATGCGATCGCTGTTCCGCCACGGTGTGCTGGCCCTGTTCGCGGGTTACGATCCTTCGGTCGTCCAGCTGAAACCACCGCTGGTCATAACCGCCGCGCAGATTGGCCAGCTGCTCGATGCGCTCGCCAAGGCGATCGCCGAAATGGATGAACCGCTGCCATTCACGCAAGGCATGGGCGCGCTGGATGCGCTGCATTCCTGACCGCGCGCGCCACCCGGTCTGGGCCGCCACTTGTCGATCCTCGCCGCACAAAAGCTGCAGGAATAGGCGGTGGAATTGGCAGGCGACTACGCAGCTTTAAACCAGTTTGTGGCGCACCAGCCGGGCAGCAATATCCCGCCCATCGGGCCAGAGGCCGCCCTGACCGGGGTGCCCAGCTATTTCAACGGCAGGGCCGCGTCCAATTAAGGGAGGGGGAGGCCAATGAAATTCTGCACGGGATCATCGCCCAGTTGGTTCTGAGCCTATATAGGCGCGCGTTGTCCTTGGGGGCGGTTGGCGATTTCCCGCGCGCGTGCGGCTGCAAAGCCGGGGCGATCTTTCAGCCGGGCGTACCAGCCTTGGGTCAGCGGCCCCAATTCCGCATCATAGCCAAAGCTGGCGCTCAGGTGGACGGCATAGCCCACGCAGACATCCGCGATCGTAAAGCGCCCACCAGTCAGCCAATCACGGCCGTCTGCCAGCGCCTCTTCAATGCTCTTGGCGCGGCCTATGAAGAACCCTTTATAATCCGCCACAGCCTGCGGCAGTTGACGCGCGTTCGGTTCCAACCGGGTGTAGCGCAGCACGATCGTCAGCGGAAAGGTCAGCGTCGCATCACTGCGGTGCAGCCAGTTGAGAAAGGACAGGTATTCGCTTTCTTCGGCGCGGATTTCCAGCGCGGTGCCCTGCGCGATCCGTTGGCAGATGGCGGCGCTTTCGGTCAGCAAATGGCCATTTTCTACCCAAGCGGGGATCGTGCCTAAGGGGTTGATGTCCTTAAATTGCTTGGCAAACCAGCGGGGCGGGAAGGGCCACATTTTTAAATCAAGGTCAAAGCCCGTTTCTTCGGCGGCCCAAAGGCAGCGAAAGGATCGGGCGCCTTCGCAATGGTGCAAAATGGGCAGGGCCACGGCGTCAGTTCCTAGGGTTGGGCAATAGCAGGGCGGTGGTCGCGCCACGCAAATTACAGGCCTCCTGCAATGATGATGGGCGTGCTTGCGATCGCCGAAATGGATGAACCACTGCCATTCGCGCAAGACATGGGCGCGCTGAATGCGCTGCATTCCTAATCGCGCGCACCCGATCAGGAATGCAGTCAGATCAAACCGTGTAGTGAACCCTTGCCACGGCTTCTCCCAGGGGAACAAATTGCTGCGCGAAGGCAATGTGATCGGGATGACCGGCGTAGCCGCGCATTGCAGCCTCATCCGCGAAATCGATCACCAGGGCATAGTCCCAAGTCCCTTCCATCAGCTTCAGGTTCGGACCGAACTCGAAACGGTGGATACCGGGAACAACGCTTGAAATCGCGGCAAAACCCTCGCCAACCCGGACGATGTCTTCGGCGGTGACTTCGGGTTTGAATTTCACCATCGTGATCTGTCGGATCATGTCACTCTCCTCAGGCGACGCTCTTGAGCGCCTTGGTAACCGCGGCGGCGATGCGGTCGATCTCGTCGCGGGTCACCACCAGCGGCGGGGCAATCAGCAGGATGTTGCAGCGCCCGGGCACGGTGTTGGTATTGCGACCCAGGATCACCCCATCACCCCTGCAACTTGCCAGGATCTGCATGATCTTGGCTTCGCCGAGCGGCACCTTGCTCTCGCGGTCTTCGACCAGTTCGATTCCCGTGAGCATGCCCAGCCCGCGAATCTCACCGACATGGGGGTGCTGGCCCAATTCGCGGCCCAGCACATCGCGCACATGGTCGCCCTGCTCACGGGCATTGCCCGCCAGACCTTCGCGCTCCACGATCGCGATCGCCTCCAGCGCGATCGCCGCGCCAACCGGATGACCGCCGAACGTGTTGATCTGGCGCAAGTGTCGCATGCTGTCCGACGCGCCGTCGAAGCCGGTGAAGACATGGTCCTTCACCACCGTCGCGCCCATCGGGAAGTAACCGCTCGAAAGCCCCTTGGCGAAAGTGTAAATATCCGCCTCGGTCGCCCAGTGCTCATAACCGAACATGGTCCCGAGCCGGCCGAAACCGGAGACGACCTCGTCGAAGATCAGCAAGACGCCGTACCGATCGCAGATCTGGCGGACCAGCGGCAGGTAATTGTCCGGGGGCACGATAACCCCGCCGCCCGACATCATCGGCTCCATGATCACCGCAGCCACCGTATTGGCGCCTTCGTGGATGATTGCCTCTTCAAGCAGGCGGGCGCACTCTGCGCCGTGTTCCAGCGTGCTCAGCTTGGGATGGGCGCGGAACGGGTAGGGCGGCATGACGTGCACGAAGCCCGCCGGTCCAGGCTCCGATCCGGTCTTGCGCTCGGCCTGGCCGGTGGCAGCCATCGCGCCGGCCGTGTTGCCGTGATAGGCCCGATAGCGTGAGATGATCTTGTAGCGGTTGTCGCCGGGCTTACCGTTCTGCAGATGATACTGCCGGGCAATCTTGAATGCGGCTTCATTGGCTTCCGAACCGCTCGACGAAAAATAGCTGTGGCACTTGAAGCCCAGCATTGTCTTCATCTTTTCGGCAAGCGCCAGCGTGGGCTCACAGGCCATGACCGGCGCCAGGTAGTTGAGTTGCTCCATTTGCCGCGCAGCGATTTCACCGATCTCGCGCCGGCCATATCCGATGTTGACGCACCACAGTCCGGCCAGACCGTCGAGCAGCTGCGCACCATTGTTCATGGTCAGCGTGCAGCCCTTGGCAGACTGCATCTGCGGCGGCGTGGTTCCTCGCAGCGCAGCGTGCTGGGTCAGCGGACGCCATAGTTGGTCGGGATAATCGGCGGTCATGCTTTGCGCGCTGTCCATTGGCTGTTCCTTTATTCCGCCGCGGTCCTGACCCGCATTTCGATCATGCCCTGTGTCAGTGGCGATTTGACCCCTTGAGTCACCACGTCGACGAAGGACGAGATATTCTGGTTGTTGTGCAAGGCGCGCTCGATTGCCGAGCGCAGCTGCGAAGCATCATCGACGCGCTCGGCATAGGCACCGCCGCCAGAAAAGATCTTGCTGTAATCCATCTTGCGCAGGCTGGTTGCGACGACTTCGCCCCACATTTCCTTCTGCTGTTCCTGGATCATGCCCCACTGCGCATTGTTGGCGACAAGCAGTGTAACCGGCGCGTTATGGTCGATCGACGTCTCAAGCGGGGTAACCCCCGGCGAGAGCCCGAGCGAACCGTCACCCGTCACCAGAACCACGCGCGATTCCGGCGAGGCCATCTTGACCGCAGTGGCATAGGCCGGACCGGTTCCCATCTGCTCCCACGGACCGGGGTTGATGATCGCCTTGATCTTCTTGCCTTCAAGCGCCCAGATGCTGAGCGCGGTCTCGAACCAGCAGGCGATGTCGCCGCCGTCGATCACCATGATGTCCTTTTCGCCAAGCGACGACAAAGCCTGGTAGCACAGCGCCACAGGGTGGATTGCCCCTTCGCTGGCATCGAGGTGCGGGCGATATTGTTCGACGCTTTCGCGCCGGCGCTCGCGGATGGAGGCGGGCCAGTCGGCACCGACCGACATGAGGCCTTCTTCAGCCTCCAGCGCTTTGAACAGCATCTTGATGTCGCTGCAGATGCGCGTATCCACCAGCATGTTGTCACTCAGTTCACGCGGCGTGGGATTGACCGCGACCATGTGCAAACCAAGCCCAAACAGCGGCGCCTCACCAAAGTTGAGCGGGAAGTCGAGCCGGCCACCCAGGAACAGCACCAGGTCCACCTCGTCCATCAGGCAGCGTGAACACGGGTTCTGGTGATAGTCGACGATTCCCATGTTGTTGGGATGCGACATGTCATAGGTCTTGAGATGGGTTGTAGGCACAAAGATCGGCACGTTGTAGCGGGTCGAGAAGTCCTCCATCTCGCGCTCGGCATGCGCGAACCAGACCCCGGGTCCGGCGATGATGATCGGCTTTTTCGCCTTTGCCAGTAGATTCTTCAGCTCGGCCACGTCGTCAGGATTGGGTGCGGGCTTGTGCACCTTGTGGCGCTTTGTATCGAACTTGCGTGCGCCTTCGCGCTGCTCGAGACGGATCTTGCCCGAGAACAGGAAGTTGGTCGGGATAACCAGCTGCACCGGCCCGGTCGGCTGGTTGACGCAGATGTCATAGGCCTTGTCGAAGAACCAGCCGATCCGCTCCGGCGCGTTCACCTCGATCGCATATTTGGTCATGCAGCGGACGACTTCGGCCTGGGGCATTTCCTTGAAGCCCGCATTGTCGAAATTGTTGGTGTTCGAAGAGGCGCTGATGAAGATCACCGGATCGCCGACGTAGTAGGCTTCGGCCACTGCCGAGACATAGTTGGTGAAGCCGCTCGGTTCTGCAAGGCAAACGGTTGGCTCGCGCGTCAGCCGGGCATGGGCAGCCGCCATGAAGCCGGCCTCGAGCTCGTTACGGCAGCCGATGACTTCGATGCCGTATTCCGCGCAGCCCATGTAAATCGGATTGATGAACCCGCCGCACAGCGAATAGACGCGCTTGATCCCCTTGTCCGCCATGGCCTTGGCGAGCAGCGTTCCGCCGCTGATCTTGCCGCTAAGCGCCTTCTTGGTGTTTGCCGCATCCATCCCGAGATCTCCAAGCTGTCCTGGTTTTTGCCTTTTCCGGATCTCACTATCGCCCGCAGCGATCAACGGACACCGGACCAAGGAATCGTCAGCAAAGGTAGGAAGCGACCCGACTCCCCGTATTATGAATGCGCGCCAAAGGTTTGCTTTTAGACGCCAAGAACATTGGCAGCGCCATCAGTAGTTAGCCGAAGGGGAAACGCGGATGATTGACCGATTGGAGCCGGCTATAGCCGGAAAGGCGATAGCTCAAGTAACGATGTCAGTTAGCTGCGGAACTCGGCTTCACCGGCTGCCGCTGCCACCGTGGCAGCAGGCTTCGCGACCGGCTTGGTGGCGGCACTGGCAGCAGGGGCCAACAGCGCGGTGGAAAGTAGCGTGCTGGCGAGCAACAGCGGAGCGGCATGGCGCTTCATGGGCGGTGTCCTTGAAACAAGAGAATGTCGGGCGGAGACGGGCAACTAGAGGTTGGCTCCATGGCAATGCTTGTAGCGTTGGCCAGAGCCACAAGGGCAAGGCGCATTACGCGACAGGTTCGGGTCGAACGCCGGAGCTTGCCGTGGCGGTGCAGAAGCGTGGGGCGTTGCATGGGCTGCCGAGGGGACGCCAGGGTTGCGTGGCACGGCCACGGGTCCTTGTGCGGGGAGCGCCGCGGCGGCCGTGGTCTTGAGTGGCGGCACGCCTTTCACGAATTGCTCGTGTACGCGCGGCACCACGGCGGCGTAGCCCACGCGCTCCAGGAATACGCGTTTGGCTTCCACGTCGTTGTTGTTCAGCAGCAGTGGCGGCGTGGTGTCGGGCAGGGCAGCCAGCGTGGCTTTCAGCAGCGCGTCGTAGTGCAGCCAGCCGGCTTCCTGAATGCCGTACTGGTACCACAGCGCCCGCCAGTCCTTGCAGAACCCGCCGAGCACGCGGGCATAGGTAGCCACCAGCGCGGGCGCGTTGTCCGGGCGGGAGCTGCAGTCGCGGATGAGGTCCCCGACCAGGTGGTCCACTTCGCCCGGCGACATGACCGTTTGCTGGCCGTAACGCTCCGTGCGCACCGTGGCCTGCAGGCCTTCCACGTAGGGAATGAACTTCGGCTCCAGCGGCGTGCCGTTGCGTGCCGCTTCATGAGCACGCGCCGCCATCTCCCAGAAACGCGAAGAACCGGCGGTGTCGATGACCAGGTGGGTACGCGGCTCCCGCCCGCCATTCACGACGCGATGCAGACGCCAGGTATCGAAAATCCAGCATTCGCCAGCGGCCATGTGCCGCTGTTCACCGCCGCAATGGAAAATGACGCCCGGGTTCGTCACCACCGGCACATGAATGCGCACGCGGTTGAACCAGTGATGGTGCACGTCGACGTGTTCACTCACCTCGCAGCCCGGCGCCAGGCGCATGAAGCGCGAACGCCCGAACACTTCGTTGAAGCTGGCGATGACCTGCCGCAAGTACGGCGAACGGTCCAGCCAGGGCGT